>NZ_JBSFGJ010000155.1:0-19448 GCF_053596515.1 Nonomuraea sp. NPDC001684 | reverse complement strand
CTTCTTGACGAATCTTAATGGTGAGCTCCATCATAAATCCTGATCGAGGCGCTCACCCAGAAAAAAGAGGCCAGATCACGGGCATGGCCGCGGGCGGCTCGCGGCGACCGGAAGCCGAGCGCCATGCTACGACCCGCCGCCCGCCCTGTCACCGACCGACGATCCCGCCCCCGAACCCCCCAGGGACCTGTCTTGCTGCTGCCACGACCCGTCCATGTGACCCCAGACGGCGGGGAACCCTTCGCCCTCACCGCGACCACAGTGATCGCCGCCCCTCCCGGCCTGTCGCGGGTGGAGGGCTGGCTGCGGGCCGCGTTGTCGCCCGCGACCGGCCTGCCGCTGCCCGCCGGACCGCCGGGGCCGGGGGCGATCGAGTTCGCCCTGACCGCTGGGCTCGGCCCGGAGGGTTACCGCCTGACCGTGCGTACCGACGGGGTGCGCGTCGAGGCGGGCGACGCGGCCGGGGCGTTCTACGGCGCGCAGACCCTGCGCCAGCTCCTCCCGCCCGCGGCCTTCCGCAGGGGCGCGGTCGGCGAGCAGGACTGGCTGCTCGCCCCGGTCACCGTCGCCGACCGGCCGCGCTTCCGGTGGCGCGGCTGCCTGATCGACGTGGCCAGGCACTTCCTGCCGAAGCCCGACCTGCTGCGGTACATCGACCTGCTGGCCGCCCACAAGCTCAACGTGCTGCATCTGCACCTCACCGACGACCAGGGCTGGCGGCTGGAGGTCAAGGGCT
Source organism: Nonomuraea sp. NPDC001684 (assembly GCF_053596515.1). NCBI lineage: Bacteria > Bacillati > Actinomycetota > Actinomycetes > Streptosporangiales > Streptosporangiaceae > Nonomuraea > Nonomuraea sp. NPDC001684. The sequence goes on along the minus strand of NZ_JBSFGJ010000155.1, from coordinate 18,712 downwards.
ATCCGAAGCTCACCGAGGTCGGCGCCTGGCGCAGGGAGAGCCCGCTCGGCGACCGCCGGCACGGCGTGTTCGACGGCCGCCCGCACGGCGGCTTCTACACCCAGGACGACCTGCGCGAGATCGTCTCGTACGCGGCCGACCGGTTCGTCACCGTGGTGCCGGAGATCGAGCTGCCCGGCCACTCGCAGGCGGCCATCGCGGCCTATCCGGAGCTGGGCAACCTCGACGAACGGCTGGAGGTCGCCACCGGGTGGGGCGTCTCGCCCAACGTGCTCAACGTCGAGGACGCCACGCTCGCCTTCTACCGGGACGTGCTCGACCAGGTCATGGAGATCTTCCCCGGCGAGTACGTCTGCGTGGGCGGCGACGAGTGCCCCAAGGAGCAGTGGCGGCAGAGCCCGTCGGCCCAGCGCCGCATCGCCGAGCTCGGCCTGCGCGACGAGGAGGAGCTGCAGAGCTGGTTCATCGGCCAGTTCTCCGACCACCTGGCGGCGCGCGGCCGTCGCCTGCTCGGCTGGGACGAGATCATCGAGGGCGGCCTGCCGCCCGGGGCGACGGTGGCGTCCTGGCGCGGGACGTACGGCGCGGTCGCGGCGGCGCGGGCCGGGCACGACGTGGTCACCTGCCCCTTCACCGAGCTCTACCTGGACTTCCGGCAGTCCGACCGGCCCGACGAGCCGGTCCCGATCGGCAACGTGATCTCGCTGCGCGACGTCCACGGCTTCGAGCCGGTGCCGCCGGAGCTGACCGAGGCCGAGGCCGCCCGGGTCCTCGGCGCGCAGGCCAACCTCTGGACCGAGCACATCGACTCGCCCCGCGGGCTCGACTACATGGCCTTCCCGCGGCTGTCGGCCTTCGCCGAGGTCGTGTGGAGCCCCGCCGGCGGCGACTTCGACGACTTCCTGGCGCGGCTGCGCCACCACGAGCGCCGGCTCGCCGCGCTGGGCGTGGAGTACCGCAAGGAGACCGGTCCCGAGCCGTGGCAGACCCGGCCGGACGTCCGCGGCCGGCCCAAGGAGCGGGCGGAGACCGAGGCCGAGGTGGCGGCCTGGACCCGCGGCCTGCGGCGCAACCTCAGCGAAGGGAAGCGAGCATGATCAAGCCTCTGTCCGTCGTCCTCGTCGGCCTGTCCTGCTTACTCGGACTGGTCACCCCGGCCCAGGCGGCGACTCCGGAGCTGTCGGCGTACTTCAGCAGGCCGAGCGTCGACGGCACGCTCGCCGACCCCCTGCCCGCGAAGGTGCTGGAGCTGATCGGGCTGGCCGCCCCGGACTCCACGCTGCGCGTGGCGACCTTCGTGCTGGAGCTCAAGACCGTCAAGGACGCCCTGGTGGCGGCGCACGACCGGCAGGTGGACGTACGGGTGGTGTCCGAGGGATCGGGGCACAACGCGCTCCTGGACGAGCTGGCCGCGGCCGGCGTGCCCGTCACGCTCTGCGACAGGGGCTGCAACGGGCCGGACACCGACATCAGCCACCACAAGTTCCTCGTCTTCAGCCGGCTCACGGACGGCAGGACCGACGTGGTCGTGCAGAGCTCGCAGAACCTCGCCCCCGACACCGGCCTGCACCAGAACATGCTGATCAGCTCGGGCGACGCCGCGCTGGCCGACGGCTACCGGCAGGTGTTCGACACGCTGGCCTCCCAGGTGCGGACCTCCTGGCGGGCGCCGTTCACCGCCACCAGCGGCAAGGTCACGGTCTGGATGGAGCCCCGCGACACCGCCTACGACCAGAGCGCCTACGGCAGCGCCGACCTGGTCGCGGCCATGATCCGGGACGTGGGCTGCCCCGGCTCGATCCGCGTGGTGCAGTCGCAGTTCGCCACGGACCGGCCGCTGGTCATCGCCGAGCTCAAGGCCAAGAAGCAGCAGGGCTGCGACGTCCAGGTGCTCGTGGCCGAGGGCAACCAGACGGCCGCGACCGCCGCCGAGCTCGCCAAGGGCGGGATCGTGGTGCACACCTTCCGGCCCGGCGGCTGCCACTACCCGATCGGCGACACCTGCGCGCCGGACAGCGTCCACTCCAAGATCATCCTGGTGGACGGGCCGTCGGCGGCGGCGGGCGGCGCGCGGCGCAGCTACGTCTACACCGGCTCCCACAATCTCAACGGCGGCTCCCTGACCGCCTCGGACGACTCCTTCGTCCGCGTCGACGACCCGGCCGTCTACGCGGCGTACGACGCCGACTTCGCCTCGATGAAGGACGAGGTCGTCAAGATCGTCCCCAGGGCCTTCCCCGGGGCCGGACTCCAGATGACCGCCAACGGCCCCGACGACCAGCGCGCGCCCAGGGCCGCCGCCATGCGGTCCGGCTACACGGCCGTGGCCTGGGAGGACGACCGCGACCGCGCCTCGGTGGAGGGCACCGAGGTCTACGCGCGCATCTACCGCGACGGGCAGCCGGTGACCGGCCCCGTCAAGGTCTCGATGGGCGGCGTCGGCTGCGCCGCCGGCTGGAACCACGTGCAGCCGTCGGCCGGCGTCGACGACGCGGGCAACGCCTACGTCGCCTGGGCCGAGGACGGCGACTGCCGGGGCGAGCACAACATCGCGGTGCGCAGGCTGTCGCCGTCGGGCACGCTGAGCGCGACGATCTGGGCCAACGACCCGCAGTGGAGCGGCGACCAGACCCGGCCGAGGATCGCGGTCCGCGGCGCCGGCGGGTTCACCGTGGCCTGGGAGGACGGCCCGACCGGGACCGTCCGCGCGGCCGGCTACGCCTCGCTGACCGCCCGTACCTTCGCGCCGCTCCAGGTGGGCACGGGGGACCGGCCCGACGTGGCCGTCGACGGCGCGGGCACCGCGACCGTGGTCTGGCAGCAGGCGCCCGACGTGTACGGCAGGCGGATCTCGGCGACCGGCGCGACCGTCGCCGCCGCCACCCGGATCAACACCAACGCCGCCACCCAGCACCTGGCCCCCGCCGTGGCGACGACCCCCGGCGGCGACAGCGTCGTGGCCTGGAGCGACAACGTGGCGGTCACCGGCGGCGACGTGACGACCGTCTGGCGGGTGCGGACGCGCGGCCTGACCCCCACCCTGGGCCAGAGGTTCGCGGAGATCCCCGTCGCGTTCGGCAGGTACGCGCCGAACACCCCCTCCGACGGCGGCAAGGAGTACCCGCCGCTCTGCGGAAAGGTGGACCAGACCTACCGGTGCGCCGTCCAGGGGTCGCCGTCCGTGGCCGTCGACGACACCGGGCGGTTCGTGGTCGGCTGGACCGAGTCCGACCTGTGGAACGCCGGCCGCTCCCACGAGGTGTACGCCCGCGGGTTCAACGCCGACGGGACGACGACCGGCCGCTTCCCCTGCGAGCGCATGAACCCGAACACCGCCGGCGACCAGTCGGGCACCGCCGTCGCCGCCGACGGCAGCGGGTTCCACCTCTTCTACGTCGAGGACTTCGACGCCAACGGATACGGCGACGTCGTGGCCAGGACCGGCTTCACCAACACCGGACTCTGAGCCCGCCGCCCGCCGCGACCGAGACCCTGATCACCATCCCCCCGACGCCTTCTAGAGAAAAGGAACTGCCCGTGCGCCTGCGTATGGCACTCGCCGCCGCCCTGGCGATGACACTGGCCGGTTGTGGCTCCGGCTCCGACACCACCGCCACCAAGCCAGGAAAAGTCACGATCAGCTACGCGATCTGGGAGAAGAACGACCAGCCCAGCACCCAGAAGATCATCGACGCCTTCCAGAAGCAGCACCCCGACGTCACGGTCAAGCTTGAGATCACCCCGTGGGACCAGTACTGGACCAAGCTCCAGACCGCGGCCACCGGCGGCGCGGCCCCCGACGTCTTCTGGATGAACAGCCTCAACGTGCGCATGTACGCCAAGGGCGGCGTCATCGCCCCCTTCGAGAACGCCGACGTCAGCGCCTTCCCGCAGGCCATCGTGGACGGCTACCGCTACGACGGCAAGCTGTACGGCATGCCGCGCGACGTCGGCGTCCCCGTGCTCTGGTACGACAAGGAGCTGTTCGACAAGGGCGGCGTCGCGTACCCGACCGCCGACTGGACCTGGGACGACCTCAAGGCCGCCGCCAAGAAGCTGACCGACCCGGCCAAGAAGCAGTACGGCCTGCTGGCCCCCCTGTGGGACCAGGGCGGCTTCTACCCCACGATGATCCAGGCCGGCGGCCACGTCATCTCCGCCGACGGCAAGAAGTCGGGCTTCGACGAGCCCGGCTCCATCCAGGGCCTGGAGTTCTGGACCGACATGATCAACAAGGACAAGGTGGCCCCGCCCGCCCAGGCGACCACCGACACCAGCCCCGTGCAGCTGTTCATGACCGGCAAGTACGCCATGTACTACGGCGGCTCGTGGCTGGCCAGCACGTTCAAGACCAACACCGAGCGCGGCGGCAAGGTCGACGTGGCGCCCCTGCCCAAGGGGCCGGCGCAGGAGGCCGTCATCCTGCTCGGCCTGGCCAACTCCGTCTCGGCCAAGAGCGAGCACCCGGCCGAGGCCGCGCAGTTCGCCACGTTCCTGTCCTCCGACGAGGCCGAGAAGATCCTCAGCGACTCCGGCGGCGCCTCGGTCTCCTCGCGGGCCGGCACCCAGGACGGCTGGTTCGCCGCCTTCCCGGACTACCACCTGAAGGAGACCTTCGACGCCTCGATCCCGAACGGCGTGCCGTACCCCGTCTCGCTCAACACCGCCAAGTGGCAGGACGTGCAGAACAAGCTCCTGGCCGAGGCGTGGGCGGGCAAGCGGCCGACCGCGGAGGCGGCCAAGGAGATCGCCGCGCAGATGAACGAGATCCTGGCCGAGGAGTAGCCGATGGTGCTGACCGAGGAACGGGCCGCCGCCGTCAAGGCGGCGGCCCCGCCGGGGCGGCGGTCGCGACGCGACTGGCTGTGGGGTTACGGGCTGATCGCGCCCATGGCCCTCGGGCTGGCCGTGTTCTACCTGTGGCCGATCGTCCAGACGCTCTACCTCAGCTTCACCGAGTCGGGCGTGTTCGGCGGGCAGACGTGGGTGGGCCTGGACAACTTCATCGCCCTCCTCGGCGACGAGGAGATGGCCGGCGCGCTGCGCAACACGCTGCTCTACTCCGTGCTCGTGCTGGTCGGGGTGCCGCTGTCGATCGTGATCGCGGCGCTGCTGAACGTGCCGGGGCTGCGCGGGCTGGGCTTCTACCGCACGCTGTACTTCCTGCCGGTGGTCACCATGCCCGCGGCGGTCGGCCTGACCTGGCGCTACCTGTACAACGGCGACTTCGGGCCGATCAACTACCTGCTCGGCCTGGTCGGGATCGACGGGCCGTACTGGGTGTCCGACCCCGAGTTCGCGATCTACGCGGTCGCGGTGGTCGGGATCTGGACCTCGCTCGGGTACAACGCGGTGTTGTTCCTGGCCGGGTTGCAGGGCATCCCCAAGCACTACTACGAGGCCGCCTCGATCGACGGCGCGGGCCGGGTGCGGCAGTTCTTCCGCATCACGCTGCCGCTGCTCACGCCCACCACGTTCTTCGTCGTGGTGATCACGCTGATCAACACGCTGCAGGTCTTCGACCTGGTCTACCTCATGATCGACACCAAGAGCCCGGCGCTGGCGGGCAGCCGCACGATCGTCTACCTCTTCTACGAGCAGGGCTTCGTGCAGAACAGCCGCGGCTACGCCGCCGCGATCGCGGTCGTGCTGCTGGCCCTGATCCTCATGCTGACCGCCGTCCAGTTCCGGCTGCAGAGGCGGTGGGTGCACTATGAGTAGGCGCTGGATCGTGCACGCGGTCCTGCTCATCGGCGGTCTGATCATGGTCATGCCGTTCGTCTGGCAGCTCGTGGTCTCGCTGCAGACCATGACCGAGTCGATGCGGGTGCCGCCCACGGCGGTCCCCTCCTGGCAGTGGCACAACTTCGCCGACGTGTTCCGGACCGTGCCGCTGGGGCGGCAGTTCCTCAACACGGTGGTCGTGACGGCCGCGGTGACGGCCGGGCAGCTGCTGCTGTGCTCGCTGGCGGCCTTCGCCTTCGCGCGGCTGGACTTCCCCGGGCGCGGGCCGATCTTCATGCTGTTCCTGGCCGTGCTGATGGTGCCGGGGGAGCTGTTCCTGCTGCCCCGGTACGAGATCATGCAGGGCCTCGGGTGGCTCAACACCCTCCAGGCGCTCATCGCCCCCGGCGTCTTCGGCGCCTTCGGCACGTTCCTGCTGCGGCAGTTCTTCAAGACCCTGCCCAGGGAGCTGGACGAGGCGGCGCGGCTGGACGGCGCCAACCCGCTGCAGATCTACTGGTGGATCATGTTGCCGCTGGTCCGGCCCGGCCTGCTGGCGCTCGGGCTGCTGACCGTCATGTGGTCCTGGAGCAGCCTGCTGTGGCCGCTGGTGGTCAACACCGATCCGGAGATGATGACGCTCTCCGCCGGGCTGGCCTCGCTGCGCGGCCAGTACCTGACGAACTACCCCATCCTCTTCGCCGGGTCCGTCGTGGCCTCGCTGCCGGTGATCGTTCTCTTCGTGGTCATGCAACGGCAGCTGATCGCCGGGATCGCGTTCACCGGCTCGAAGGGCTGATCCGCAAGTCTTTTCTCCCGCTATATCCCCTTATTTAGGAGTCTGCGTGTCTTCGTTCCGTAAGTGGATCATTGTCGCCTTAGGCGTCACTCTGGCCTCGTCCGCCTCACCGGCACTGGCCGCGCCCAAGCCCGTGGACGTGCAGTTGCTGTCGCTCACCGACTTCCACGGCTACATCACCCCGCAGAGCAACGCCGCCGACGGCACGATCAAGGATCCGCAGGGGAACACGCTGGTGGTGGGCGGCGCGCCGTACCTGGCCGCGCATCTCGACCGGCTCCGGCAGGGGCACGAGAACACGGTCACCTTCTCCAGCGGCGACAACTTCAGCGGCTGGCCCACCGAGGTGTCGTACCACGCCGACGAGCCCACGATCGAGTTCCTGAACAAGATCAAGGTGGAGTTCACCACGGTCGGGAACCACGAGCTGGACCGGTCCCTGAAGTTCCTGCGCGACCACATGGGCAAGGGGGAGTGCTTCGGCGAGGTCGGGCTCGACAGCTGCTTCACCGACTCCGACGGGCAGCCCTTCCATGGCGCCGACTTCGACATCTCCACGGCCAACATCACCATGAAGGGCGACACCCGCCCGGTGCTCCCGCCGTACGTGATCAAGCGGTTCCAGGGCATCCCCGTCGGGTTCATCAACCTGACCACGCCCACCACCGTGGACGGCTCCACCTCCTACCAGCCGTCGCTGGACAACCTGCCGCTGGTGGAGACGGCCAACAAGTACGCCGAGATCCTCAAGCGCCGCGGCGTCAAGGCCATCGTCGCCAACGTGCACGAGGGCGGCAAGGCCGGCGAGGACTACAGCGGCTGCGGCGACCAGAAGGCCGGACCCATCTGGGACTTCGCCAAGAACGCCTCGCCCGACATCGACGCCATCGTCACGGGCCACTGGCACTGGTACTTCAACTGCTCGATCCCCGACCCCGCGGGCAACCCCCGCCCGGTCGTCGAGGCCGCCAACCACGGCCGCCTCATCAGCGAGATCAACCTCAAGCTCGACCGCCGCACCCGCGACGTCATCAGGACCGCGACCACCGCGGCCAACCACCCGGTGACCCGCGACATCGCGCCCGACCCCGCCATGGTGAAGCTGGTCGACCACTGGAACGCCATGCAGAAGGAGACCTACGCCAAGCCGTACGGGACCATCACCGGCGACCTCACCAGGACCCGCGACGTGACCGGGCAGAGCACGCTCGGCAACACCGTGGCCGACGTGGAGTACTTCGACTCCCAGCAGACCGAGGGCGGCAAGGCCGACCTGGCCATGGTGGCCGTGGCGCCGACCAAGGGCTCGAACTCGCTGCGCGGCGACCTGAGGTTCGCCAAGGGCGCCAACGCCGCCGACGCCGACGGCAAGGTGCTCATGGGCGAATCGTGGGCCGCCTGGGGTTACGCCAACCCGGTGGTCACGGTGTCGGTCAAGGGCTCGCAGCTTGAGCAGGCCCTGGAGCAGCAGTGGCAGACGCAGGCCGACGGCACCGTGAAGTTCGCCCCGCTGGCCGTGTCGAAGAACGTGCGCTTCTCCTACTCCCCGAACCGGCCCGTGGGCGACCGGATCAACCCCGCCGACGTGGTCATCAACGGCCGGCCGCTCGACACCGGCCGGACCTACCGGCTCGCGGCGCTGGCGTACACGCTGCTCGGCGCCGACGGCTACACCGCCTTCGCCGGGTACACCGACGCGGTGCGCGGCAGCCGCGACTACGAGGCCATGCGGGCCTACCTGCGACAGGGCCCGCTGACCCCGCCCGCCCTGGACCGCGCGGTGGCCCTGCCGTAGTGCTCCGGGCGCGGGGGGCCGCGCGGCCCCCCGCGCCCCGGAGTTGCGGCATGCTCCGATCATCCGGCGAGCGGGTGCGGCTGCGGGCCGGCACCCTCTACGCCGCCCTCGACCGGCTCCACGCCGAAGGGCTGGTGGCGGCCGACCGGGAGGAGGTCGTCGACGGGCGGGCGCGGCGCTACTACCGGCTGACGTCCGACGGCGAGCTCCGGGCCGGGTCGACGTCGCCGCCCTCCTCGTGCCCGTCGCGCTGCTGCTCGGCGCGCTCGCGCGAGCCGCCACGTTCGGAGCGGCGGCCTGGCAGCCGCCCCTCCCGGGCCCGGTCCGCTGGGCGGCCGGCGGCTGCTGTGGTGGATGGCCGTGTTCGTCGGCGGCGGGGTCGCCGGTGTTGCTGGGGGTGCCGGCGGCCGTGGTGCTGGGCGTGACGGCCTGGATGACCAGGGTCGCCGGAAAAGCCCCGGCGCCGTCTCGCGTGGGACAAACCGGTCAGTGAATGACTGGTAACGTCTGCGCGATGACGATTTCTTATGACGTGGCAGGCGACGGACCGGCCCTGCTCCTCCTGCACGCGGGGGTCTGCGACCGGCGCATGTGGGACCCCCAGTGGGAGGCCCTGGTCGCCGCCGGCTTCCGGGTGGTCCGATGCGACCTGCGCGGCTTCGGGCAGAGCCCGCTGCCCACCGAGCCGTACAGCAACTCCGGCGACGTGCTGGGCCTCCTCGACAGCCTGGGCATCGACCGGTTCTTCCTGGTCGGCTGCTCCTACGGCGGGAAGGTGGCGCTGGAGGTGGCCGCGAGCAGCCCCGAGCGGGTGGCGGCGCTGATCCTGCTCTCCGCCGCCCTGCCGTGGCGGGAGCCGAGCGCCGAGCTGCGCGCGGTCGGCGAGCGCGAGGACGCGCTGGTCGAGGCGGGCGACCTGGCGGGCGCGGCGCAGCTGATGGTCGACCGCTGGCTGGGCCCCGAAGCCGACGAGAAGGCCGGGCGGACCGTGCACGAGATGCAGCTGCGCGCCTACGAGCTCCAGCTCGCCGAGGGGGTCGTCGGCCCGGTCAAGGTCCAGGTGGACCCGGCGGCCGTGACGATGCCGTGCCTGGCCGTGTCGGGCGCGCACGACGTCGCCGACTTCCGGCACACCGAGGCCGACCTGCCCGCCGCCCGCAACGTCGAGCTGCCCTGGGCGGCCCACCTGGCGAGCATGGAACGGCCGGACGAAGTCACCGAGCTGATCGTCGGGTTCCTGCGCGAGCAGACCCGCGCCTGACGCGCCAGGTCACGAGGAGGAGCAGTGAGCCCGCACGTCGACCGCGAACTCGTCCAGGCCGCCACGGAGGTCGCCCGCACTCGCTGCCGGGGTGACAACCACACCATGGCGGCCGCCGCGCGCGCCCGCGACGGCCGGATCGTCACGGCGGTGAACGCCTACCACTTCACCGGCGGGCCGTGCGCCGAGCTGGTCCTCATCGGCACGGCGGCCGCCCAGGGCGCGTACGAGCTGGACACGATCGTCGCGGTGGGGGACCGGGAGCGCGGGGTCGTCCCGCCGTGCGGCCGTTGCCGTCAGGTGCTGCTGGACTACTTCCCGGCCCTCCAGGTCATCGTGGGCGACGGCGACCGTCTCCGTACGGTCCCCGTCACCGACCTGCTGCCCGAGACCTACGTCTGGGCCGACCACCAGCTGCCTCCCGGCGCCCCTGCCTGACCTCTCGCGCATGCCGCGCCGGGAGGGCAGGCGGGGGCGGAAGGGCAGGCCGGGGCGCCGGCGCGGTCAGATGAGGCCCAGCGCGAGCATGGCGTCGGCGACCCGGCGGAAGCCGTCGATGTTGGCGCCGGCCACGTAGTTGCCCGGCATGCCGTACTCGTCGGCGGTCTGCAGACAGCGGCCGTGGATGTCCTGCATGATCTCCTGGAGGCGGCGCTCGGAGAACTCGAACGTCCAGGAGTCGCGGCTGGCGTTCTGCTGCATCTCCAGCGCGCTGGTGGCCACCCCGCCAGCGTTGGCCGCCTTGCCCGGCCCGAACGCGACGCCCGCCTCCAGGAACACCTTGATGCCCTCCGGCGTGGTCGGCATGTTGGCCCCCTCGCCGACCGCGACCAAGCCGTTGTCCACCAGGAACGCGGCGTCCCGGCCGGTGATCTCGTTCTGCGTGGCGGACGGCATCGCCACCTCGCAGGGCACCTCCCACACGCTGCGGTCCGGGACGAAGACGGCCTGCTCGCCCCGGCGCTCGGCGTACGTCTCCAGACGGCCCCGCTCGACCTGCTTGACCTGCTTGAGCAGGTCGAGGTCGATGCCCTTCTCGTCGAGCACGTAGCCGGAGGAGTCGGAGCAGGCCACCACGACGCCGCCGAGCTGCTCGATCTTCTCGATCGTGTAGACGGCCACGTTGCCGGAGCCCGACACGACGACCCGCTTGCCGTCGAACGACGTGCCGCGGGCCTTGAGCATCTCCTCGACGAAGAACGTGCAGCCGTAGCCGGTGGCCTCGGTGCGTACCTGGGCGCCGCCGTAGACCAGGCCCTTGCCGGTGATCACGCCGGATTCGTAGCGGTTGGTGATGCGCTTGTACTGGCCGAACAGGTAGCCGATCTCGCGCCCGCCGACGCCGATGTCACCGGCCGGGACGTCGGTGTACTCGCCGATGTGCCGGTAGAGCTCGGTCATGAAGCTCTGGCAGAAGCTCATCACCTCGCGGTCGGAGCGGCCCTTGGGGTCGAAGTCCGAGCCGCCCTTGCCGCCGCCGATGGGCAGACCGGTCAGGCCGTTCTTGAAGATCTGCTCGAACCCGAGGAACTTCACGATGCCCAGGTAGACCGACGGGTGGAAGCGCAGCCCGCCCTTGTACGGCCCGAGCGCGCTGTTGAACTCCACCCGGAAGCCGCGGTTGATCTGCACCTCGCCCCGGTCGTCCAGCCACGGCACGCGGAAGATGATCTGCCGCTCGGGCTCGCAGATCCGCTCGATGATCTTCGATTCGGCGTACTCGGGATGCTTGCCGAGAACTGGGCCGATGCTTTCGAGCACCTCGCGCACGGCCTGGTGGAACTCGACCTCGCCGGGGTTCCGGCGCAGGACGTTGTCGTAGGTCGACGACAGTTTCTCGTGCAACAAGGGCTCCCTACATCACTGGTGCGATCCTGCTCACTTTACGATTCGGCCACGCGTGAGCAGCAGCCGCCCCGCCCCGAGGACGCCGTCGCCGGACCCGGGACGGCGCCGGTAAAGGAAGGTTTGCCCGCCTGGCCGAGTGCGGGAGGGCGGTGGGGTAGCGCGGATCCTATGACCGGCAAGCGCAAGGACGATCCGTCCGTGGGTGACGAGGTCTCCTGGAAGAGCCACGGATCCACGGCCCGCGGCAAGGTGGAGAAGAAGATCACCAAGAGGACGAAGGAGGCCGGCCGTACGGTGGCGGCCTCGCCGGACGACCCGCAGTACGTCGTGCGCAGCGACAAGAGCGGGCGCGAGGCCGTGCACAAGCCGTCCGCCCTGCGCAAGGACAAGGGCAAGGGCGCGAAGTGAGCGACGACCGGGACGTGGCGGCCGAGTTCGGCCAGGCCGTCAACATGACCGCGCACGAGCTGGAACGCTGGCTGGACACCGAGGAGTCGAAGGAGGTCGGTCAGAAGCAGGACGGCGGCGGCGAGTCGACCGGCCACGCCTCCGGCCGCGAGATCGTCCGGCTCCTGCGCAAGGGCAGGTCCGCCTGGACCGGCCACGACTACGAGCACATGACCAAGGTGATCGGCTACATCCACCGGCACCTGGCGCAGCGCCCGTCCGGTGACGTCCGGGAGACCCGGTGGCGCTACTCGCTGATGAACTGGGGGCACGACCCGCTCAAGTGAGCGGCGCTCGCTGCTCAGTCGTCGTGGGCGATGAGCATGAGCTGCCGCCACAGCAGCACCACGAACACCGCCGAACCGGCGAAGGCGAACCAGAAGGGCGCCGCGACGCCGAACCGGGTGGCCAGCACGCCGCCGATCAGCGAGCCGACCACCAGGCCGGCGTAGACGCAGACGGTGTTGACGCTGCCCACCCGTCCCTGCAGCTCCTGCGGCACCGCGCGCTGGCGGACGGTGCCCGAGGTGGTGCCCCAGATGAAGGCGTGCGCGCCGAAGACCAGGAAGATGGCTCCGGCGACCCACGGCGAACGGGTCAGGGCCAGGCCCAGGTGGGTGAACGTCTCGATGATGAGCCCGATCCGCATCAGGGCGCCGAGGCTGACCCTGCGGGTGATGGTCCCGTACAGGCCGGTGCCGATCAGGCCGCCGATCCCGCCGATGGTGGTCATCAGGCCGAACCCCATCGCGCCGAGGCCGAGCTGCTCCTGGGTGTAGAGGACGAGCACCGACCAGGCCGCGCCGAAGGTGAAGTTGAAGATCAGGATGGTGAGCGCCAGCGTGCGGACCGCCGGGTGCCGCACGGTCCAGCTGAACCCGGCGACGAGCTCGCGCACGGTGTTCGGACGCGGCGCGTCGTCCGGCCGGACCCGCGCCGGCAGCGCGATGCGGGAGACCAGGATCATCCCCGCCAGCACCAGGAGCAGCTGGCTCGCGAACGGCCAGGTCAGGCCCAGTCCGAACAGCGCCGCGCCGATCGGCGGCCCGGCGAGCTGGTTGAGCGTGATGAACCCGGTGCCGAGGCGGGCGTTGGCGACGATCAGGTCGTCCCTGGAGACCATCATCGGCGTCAGCGTGGACGTCGCGTTGTCGGCGAACACCTCGGCGATGGACCGGAGCGTGAGCGCCGCCAGCGCCGTCGCCACGGTCACGGTGCCGGTCGCCATGAGCACGACGAGCGCCGCCAGCACCACGGCCCGCACGGCGTTCGCGACCAGCACGATCCTGCGGCGGTCGTACCGGTCGGACAGGACGCCGGCGTACAGGCTGAACGCCAGCGGCGGCGCCCAGCTCACCAGGGCGGACAGCGAGATCATCAGGGGGTCGCGGGTCAGCGTCGCGATCAGCAGCGGGCCGGCGGCGGCCGCGATCCCGTCACCGAGATTCGTCAGCCAGCTCGACGCCAGCAACCATCGGAACCCTGTCCCCAACCGGGCCGGCAGGACCCGTTCCACGACTGTGACCACGAGCGCAAAACCATACGTTTCACCGAGCGTCCGAGGCAACGCGTTTTCCACCAGGACCGCATCGCCCACCCGGGGCCGCCCCGAGCCGCCCCGAGCCGCCCGAGCCGCCCGAGCCGCCCCGGGCCGTCACGGGGTGCCCGATCCGGGGCCGTCACGGCATGGCCGCCCCGGGGCCGGCGCGGGGGGCGGGAACCGGGGGCGTCGCCGGAGCCGTCAGGGGGCGCGGAAGCCTCGGAAGGTCACGGTTCGGCGGGTTCGGAAGCCGAGCCGCTCGTAGAGGGCGATCGCGCCGGTGTTGGCCTCGGCCACGTGCAGGAACGGGCGTTCGCCGCGGGCCACGATCCGCGAGACGAGCGCGCCGACCAGGCGGCCCGCGTGGCCTCGGCCGCGCGCCTCGGGCGCGGTGCACACGGCGCTGATCTCGGTCCAGCCCGGCGGCCGCAGCCGCTCGCCCGCCATCGCGACCAGCTTCCCGCCGTCGAAGACGCCGAGGTAGGCGCCCATCTCGCGGGTACGCGCCCAGAACGGCCCCGGTCGCGTCCTGGCGACGAGGTCGAGCATGTGCGGGACGTCGTCCGCGCCCAGCTCGGTGACGTCGCCGGGCGCGGCGGGGACGCGGTCGCCGCCGTCCCAGATCAGCTGGCGGCCGTCGAGGGCGAACACCGGCTCCCAGTCAGGCGGCGGGGACGCCGGGGAGCTGAACAGGTCGGCGAGCTGGCCCGGCCCGAGCAGCCGGGCCAGGTCGGCCCACGCCCGCTCGTCCGGCTCGGCAGGGACCGAGGAAAAGGTCGCCACCTCCGCCTGGTACGTGACCGCCGCGCCCAGCCGCCGGGCGAGGTGCGCGTGACGGCCGCGCAGTGACGCGCCTACCGGGTCGTCGAGCGGGGTGGCGTCGCGGTCCGCCATCGTGGTGTGCGCCTCTCGGGTGGTACGGGGGAGCCGGCTGGAGGGACGGGGGGTCATCCGGCGCCGGTCATCCTAATGACCTGGCCACGATGCTCTATGCCGGGCCCCGTGCAGGCCCCTTGTGCCCGCCCCTGTGCTGGGCCCCTTGTGCTGGGCCGTGTGCCGGGCGCGGCACAGGGTTCTGAGGCAGCTCCTGTGCCGGGCCTTTGCGGCGGCGCAGCGGTGGGTCGGCGATGGGTCGGTGGCGGGTGGGGGGTGGGTCAGTGGCGGGACGTGGTTTCGATCGTCTGTTTCATCTCCGCCGCGCCGTATCGCATCCGCAGGCCGACCTCGGCGGCTCGCGCGTCGGGCAGCACGTCGGTGATCCAGATCAGCCGGCCGGCCCCCTCGCCCTCCGGACGGACCTCGAAGGAGGCGTGATGGTGGGCCAGCGGCGGCCTCGCGCCCTCCACGACCGCGTAGGCCAGACGGCGGGCGTCGTCGTCGATCGCCACGATCAGCTCGCGGATCACGTGCCCGTCGGGGAACGTCAGGAACCGCTGGTCGCCGTCCAGCCTGGTGTCCTCGACGCGGCCCGGGAGCAGCCGTTCGTGCACGGCTCCGACGTCACGCAGGACGTCCCAGATGTGGTCGGGGGAGGCGTCGATGACGACTTCGTGCCGGATGGAGGCCATGGGGATCCTTTGCTTACGTACTTCATTATGAAGTACTTCGCTATGTTAGCGAACGTCCCAGTCCTCCCTTCGTGGCGGGTAGGCGAAGGTCTGGTGGTGGGCCCAATCGCCGCGCACGACGCGGTAGTCGTGCGCCGCCTCGCTGGCGGGGTGGTCGGGACCCACGTCGACCCGGTCGGCGACCGACCAGACGCCGTTGATCCGGTGCTCCACGGTGTAGAGGAACTCGTTGAACCCCGTCTCGGACACGCACGTGTTGACGACGGTGAGCGCCCGCCGGCCCGCCGTCAGCCCCGGCGGGAGATCGACGATCTGGTTCCGCCACTTGTGGACGGCGTCCTCCAGCAGCGGCCGCCACCTCGCCGCGGGCACGCCGTCCAGGGTGATGGTCGCGTCCTGCAGGCCGACGCCGGCGTCGAGCCGGCGGATCAGCCGTACGCCGGTGTTGGCCGGGCTGACGCTCACGGTGAACCGGCTCGACCCGCCGCGGGGGAACGCGCGGCCGTCGTCGGTGACGATCTGGCCGGGGTCCACGGTCTGCCCGGACGCGCGTTCGGGCCGCGGCTCGGGCCGTCCCGTCAGCCGCAGGGCGACGACGACGGCCAGGACCAGCGCGGCGGCCACCGGCACGGCGATCCCGGCGAACAGGACGGCCCGCCGCAGCCCGCCACCGCCCCCGACCGACACCGCCCCGCCCGGCGGCACCGGCCCCGCCGAGCCGATCGCGGCCGACAGCATGCCACTGGACGCCTGCGGGCTGCCGGCCGTCTGCGGGCCGTCGGACGCCTGCAGGCCGTCGGACGTCGGCGAGCCGCGGTCGTCCCAGGAACCGGCGGGCAGCCGGCTGATCCGCACCCGGTCCCAGGCCCGCTCCCAGGCGGGCAGCTGGTGCTCGGGCACGCGGCACCCCCGCAGGAACGCCACCATGACCGCCTTCTTGGGGAAACGCCGACCGGCCAGCATGTCCGCGCACGTGCTGCGCGGCAACCGGGCGCCGCCCGACCTGTCGGCCCGCGCCTGCAACTCCCGCAGCGACACGTCGGCCCGGGCGAACTGCTCGGCCAGCAGCCTCACCAGATCCTCGTGACAGGTCACCGACTCCGGCCCGGCGGCCTCCGCGGCGCCCGGCGGCGGCCCGCCGCCGTGGACCTCGCTCATCGCTCCCCACCCCGCCCTCTCTTGACCGGGCCGTAAGGCCCCGCAGACCAGCGACAGAAAGTGTACGGACGGTCGCGCCGCGTGTCCGGATTCTCGCGGTCCGGCCGGTGCCACGTTCCTGTGCCGTGCGGGAGCCGTTGCTACGCTCCTGTGCCGTGCGGGAGACGCGGCTCGACACTGCTCGGATCCGGGCGGCACGCCCGGTGATCGACTCCATGTTCCTCGACACGCCGCTGTTCCCCTGCCCGGCGCTGGAGCCCCACCTCGGGTGCGCGGTGAGCGTCAAGCTGGAGACGGCGAACCCGGTGCGCAGCTTCAAGGCCCGCGGCACGGAGCTGGTCGCGAGCCTGCTCGCCGACGGCGGCGCACGGGCCGTGGTGTGCGCCAGCGCGGGCAACCTCGGCCAGGCCCTCGCCTGGTCCGGCCGCCGGCGGGGCCTCGACGTCACCGTCGTGGCCCCCCGCTCCGCGCCCGCCGCCAAGCTCGACCGCATCCGCGCCCTGGACGCCGGGCTGGAGCTCGTGGACGGCGACTTCGACCTGGCCCGGGAGCGGGCGGTGGCCATGGCCCGGCACCACGGCATCCGGCTGGTCGAGGACAGCCTCGACATCGAGACCTGCGAGGGCGCCGCGACCATCGGCCTGGAACTGGCCGGAGCCGTGCCGCCGTATGACGCTGTGCCGTCGTACGACGCTGTGTTGATCGCCCTCGGCGGCGGGGCGCTGGCCACCGGCGTGGGGCACGTGCTGAAGGAGCTCGCGCCCGGCGTCGAGGTGATCTGCGTCCAGCCGCTGGGCGCGCCCGCGATGACCCTCTCCTGGCGACGGCGGCGCGTCGTCACCACCGGCCCGACCCGCACCATCGCCGACGGCGTCGCGGGCCGGCGTCCGATCCCGGCCGTCCTGGACGACCTCCTCGTGGTCGCCGACGACGCCGTCCTGGTGCGGGAGGAGTCGATCGTGGCCGGCATGCGGCTGCTCCTCGACCACGCCGGCCTGGTGGTGGAGCCGTCGGCCGCGCTGGGCGTCGCGGCGATCCTCGAAGACCGCGACCGCTTCGCCGGCCGGCACGTGGTCACCATCGTCTGCGGCGCCAACGTCGACATGGACGCCTACCGCCGCTGGATCGGCGCACCCCCGCCGTAGACCGCGACGCTCAGCGTTTCTCCTGGGGTTCGCCGGCCAGCCAGTCCCAGCTGGTGATGGTGGTGCGCATCAGGCGGGCGGCGGTGGACAGGTGGCTGTCGGCGCCCCAGAACAGGGTGAGCGTGCGGCGGCAGTCGGGGTCGTCGACGTCCACCCAGGCCAGCGGGGCGCGGGTGGTGGAGCGGCGGGCGAGGGACGGGACGAGCCCGATGCCGAGCCCCGTGCTGATCAGGTCGGCGATGGCGCTGGGCTCGTCGCCCTCGCAGACGATCCGCGGCGTGCGGCCCCTGGCGGCGAAGAGCCGGTCGAGCAGCCGGCGCTGCCAGTGTCCCTTGCGGGCGGTGACGAAGGGCTGGTCGGCGAGGTCGTCGATGGTCACCGACGTACGGGCGGCCAGCGGGTGGTCGAGCGCGGTGGCCAGCCCGACCGGCTCGTCCAGCAGCTCGGCGGCCTCCAGCCCGTCGGCGTGGATCGGCTGGGAGGCGACGCACAGGTCGAACTCCTGGGCGCGCAGGCGGCGGGTCATGTCGTCGGCGGGGGTCCAGTGGAGCTCGATCTCGGCGGCGGGATGGGCGCGCTTGTAAGCCGCGAGCGGCCCGGTGAGGGTCAGGAAGGTCTCCGAGGCCAGGCGTACGGTGCCGAACCCCTCGGCGGCCTCGGCGACGGCTCGCCGTCCGGCGTCGAGCTCGCCGAGCGCCCGTTCGACGAAGCCGCGGAACAGCGTGCCCGCGCCGTTCAGGCGGAGCCGGCCGCCGCGGTCGAACAGCGGCGTGCCCAGCTCGCCCTCCAGGCGGGCGATCGTCCGGCTCAGGGACGGCTGCGCGACGCGCAGCTCCTCTGCGGCGGCGCTGAGGTGTTCGAGCCGGGCCACCACCAGGAACTGGCGGAGGGCGTTCAGATCCATCATGCCTCCCAACGCATAACACCATAGCAATATAGATCTTGGACAAGATAACTCAGGAGCCATAGCGTCGGAGGCGTTCCACCAGGACGGACATGAGGAGGACCCCCGATGCTCAGCGTGGTCGACGGACCGCGAGCCGATGCCACGCGCCGCACGGCACCCGTGGGCTGGACGTTGCGGGCGACGGTCAGCGCCCACATGGCGGCGATCGCCGGACAGCCGGTGTTCGCCGGCGTCTACCTGACCGGCGACTACGACAGCCTGCGCTGGCACTCCCTCGGCGCCGACGTGGTCACCTCCATCGGCTACCTGCAGCTGATCGTGACGATCGTGGTGTGGGCGCGCCTGCGCCGCAGCGGGCCGTTCCTGGCCACGGCGGCGGTGGTGGCGGCCGAGACGGCGCAGTACTTCGCCGGGCTCGACGGCGCTTTGTGGTTGCACATCCCGCTGGGGGTGGCGACCGTCGCCGCGCTCACGGTGCAGTTCATCGACGTCTGGCGGCGCCCCTTCCCGCGTCGGGCGG
>NZ_JBSFGJ010000154.1:0-19598 GCF_053596515.1 Nonomuraea sp. NPDC001684 | reverse complement strand
CCGAAGTCGGTGAGCACCGAGCGGCCGTCCTCGCGCAGCAGCACGTTGGCGGGCTTGACGTCGCGGTGCTGGATGCCGACGGCGTGCGCGGCGCGCAGCGCGGACAGCACCTCGCGGCCCAGCCGGGCGGTCTCCCAGGGCGTCATGGGCCCGCGCGCGAGGCGGTCCGCGAGCGAGCCGCCGGTCACCAGCTCCATGACGATCCACGGGTAGCCGTCGCCGCCCGGATCGACGATGTGGTGGATGGTGGCGACGTGCGGATGGTTCAGCCGGGCCAGCGCGCGGGCCTCGCGCAGCACCCTGGCCCGCAGCTCGCGGGCGGCCTCGGGGTCGTGCTCCTCGAACGCGGGATCGGGCGGCCGGACCTCCTTCAGCGCGACCTCGCGGTGGAGGGCGGTGTCCCAGGCGCGCCACACCAGGCCCATGCCACCGCCGCCGAGCCTCTCGGTCAGCTCGAAGCGGTTGTCGATCACGCGTTTGTGCATGGGAAGCAGCGTAGGGCCGCGTCGTGGTCGCCGTCATCAGGGTGGTCGCGGCGGGGACGGGCGGGCTGGTTGGATGGGCGCCATGAACGCAGGCGATCACCAGCTCGGCATCTACCTGACGGGCATGCTCGAAGGCCGCACGCCGGAGCTGACCACCGATCTGTCGGCCCTGGAGGGCGCGGCCGGGCGGGTGCTCTCGCCCGAGGCGCTGGGCTACATCGTGCCGAGCGCGGGCAGCGGCTCGACCGCGCGGGCCAACCTGGAGGCGTTCGAGCGGCGCCGGATCGTGCCGAGGATGCTGCGCGGCGTCGCGCGGCAGCGTGACCTGTCGTGCGAGGTGCTGGGCACCCGGATGGCGGCGCCGGTGCTGGTGGCGCCCATGGGGGTGCAGACGCTGGCCCACGAGGAGGGCGAGCTCGCCACCGTGCGGGCCGCGGCCGCGGTGGGCGTCCCGTACGTGCACTCGACGGCCGCCGCCCACGACTTCGAGCAGGTGGCGGCGGCGGGCGGGGACGCGCCGCGCTGGTACCAGCTCTACTACCCGACCGACCGGGACGTGTGCCTGAGCTTCCTGCGCCGGGCCAGGGCGACCGGCCACTCGGTGCTGGTGGTCACGCTGGACACGACGCTGCTCGGCTGGCGTCCGGCCGACCTCGACCGCGGCTTCCTGCCGTTCCTGGCCGGCACGGGCATCGCCAACTACCTGAGCGACCCGAACTTCGCCGGGGTCGAGAACCCGGTCGCCCACTGGGCGGGCATGTTCCCCAACCCGGGCCTGAGCTGGGACGACCTGCCGTTCCTGCGCGACCACTGGGACGGCCCGATCGTGCTCAAGGGCATCATGAG
Organism: Nonomuraea sp. NPDC001684; assembly: GCF_053596515.1. Lineage (NCBI taxonomy): Bacteria > Bacillati > Actinomycetota > Actinomycetes > Streptosporangiales > Streptosporangiaceae > Nonomuraea > Nonomuraea sp. NPDC001684. The sequence continues at coordinate 18,267 of NZ_JBSFGJ010000154.1, read as the reverse complement.
CGCCGAGGACGCGCGCCTGGCCGCCGAGCACGGCGTGGACGGGATCGTGGTGTCCAACCACGGCGGCCGCCAGGTCGACGGCGCCCTGGCCGCGCTCGATGCGCTGCCCGGCATCGCCGAGGCGGTCGGCGACCGGCTGACGGTGCTGTTCGACTCGGGCGTGCGCACCGGGGCCGACGTGGTCAAGGCGCTCGCGCTGGGCGCGCGGGCCGTGCTGGTCGGCCGTCCGGTGCTGTACGGGCTGGCGCTGGGCGGGCAGGCGGGCGTCGAGCACGTGCTGCGCTGCCTGCTGGGCGAGCTGGACATCACGCTCGCCCTGTCCGGCTACTCCACGACGGACGAGCTGGGCCCCGACGCGCTCGCCTGAGTGCACATCGAGGTCCGGAAGTGACCGCGATTGCCCCTACCTTTGTCCCCATGGATCCCCTCATCTCCCAGCGCGCGCTCAATCGGGCCACGCTCGACCGGCAGCTGCTGCTGCGCCGCGGCGGCGGCAGCGTGCAGGAGGTCGTCGAGCGGCTCGGCGGCCTCCAGGCCCAGACCCCCCACACCTGGTACGTCGGCCTGTGGAACCGCATCGAGGGGCTCAAGCCCGAGGACGTCTCCGGCCTGCTGGCCGGCCGCGAGCTGGTGCGGATCGCGTTGCAGCGCTCCACCATCCACCTGGTCACCGCCCGCGACTGCCTGGCCATGCGGCCGCTGCTGCAGGCCGTCACCGAGCGCATGACGCGCACGACGTTCGGCAAGCGGCTGGCGGGCGTCGACCTGGAGGAGCTGGCCGCGACCGGCCGGGCGCTGCTGGAGGAGCGTGCGATGACCTTCGCCGACCTCGGGCGGGCGCTGGCCGAGCGGTGGCCGGAGCACGACCAGCACGCGCTCGGCCAGGGCGTGCGCTGGCTGCTGCCGCTGGTCCAGGTGCCGCCGCGCGGGCTGTGGGGCAGGAGCGGGCCGGTCGCGCACACCACCGCCGAGTCGTGGCTGGGCCCGGCCGAGGTGCCGCCGATGACGCCCGCCGAGCTGGTCCGGCGCTACCTGGCCGCCTTCGGCCCGGCCTCGGTGCAGGACGCGCAGACCTGGTCGGGCCTGACCAGGCTGGGCGAGGTCGTCGAGTCCATGGACCTGGTCCGCTTCAGGGACGCCGCCGGCCGCACCCTGTACGACCTGCCGGAGGCCGTCCGGCCGGCGGAGGACGTCCCGGCGCCGGTGCGGCTGATGTACGACTTCGACAACCTGTTCCTGTCGCACGCCGACCGCTCGCGGGTGATCAGCGAGCGCGGCGCGGCCGTCATGCAGGGGTCGTTCATGGGCACGAACGTGATCCCCCGGATCATCCTGGTGGACGGCGTCACCGCCGGCGACTGGACGGTGACCAGGGCCAAGGGCGTCTCCACGCTGAACGTCCACCAGTGGACGCCGATCGCCGAGCTGCACGAGGTCGAGCGGGAGGCGCGGCTGCTGCTGGAGTTCCTCGCCCCCGACGACGAGCACGACGTCTCAGTCCTTGACCGCCCCTCCAAGCCCTGACACGAGCCGCCGCTGCACCGCCACGAAGAAGATCAGCACCGGGATCGTCATCAGCGTCGAGGCGGCCATGATCCCGCCCCAGTCGTTCTCGTCGGGCTTGAAGAAGACGAGCAGCGCCGCGGGCAGGGTCTGGTTGTCCTTGGCCGAGACGATGAAGGTGCGCGCGAAGACGAAGTCGTTCCAGGCGGTGATGAAGGAGAACACGCTGGTCGCCACCAGGCCGGGCGCGACCAGCGGGAACAGGATGCGCCACAGCACGGTCGCGCGTCCGGCCCCGTCGATCATCGCCGCCTCCTCCAGCGCCTCCGGCACCCCGGCGACGAACCCGCGCAGCATCCAGATCGCGAACGGCAGCGTGAAGGCGAGCTGCACCACCACCAGCGAGGCCAGCGTGTTGAGCAGGCCCAGGTCCCGGACCACGAAGAACAGCGGGATCGTCAGCGCCTCGACCGGCACCATCTGCGCGACCAGGAACATGATCAGCACGGTCGTCCTGAACCGGAAGGCGAACCGGGTCACGGCCACCGCCGCGAGGAAGGCGACCCCGGCCGACAGCACCACCACGACGAGCGCCACGATCGCGCTGTTGAGCAGGTAGCGGGCGAAGTTCTCCCCGGTCAGCACCCGGACGAAGTTGTCCAGCGTCGGGTGCGAGGTCCAGGGCCTGACCTCCAGCGACTGGATCTCCCCGGCGGGCTTGAGCGCCGACAGCACCATCCAGTAGAGCGGGAACGCGGTGAGCAGGGCGACCACCAGCGCGACCGCGTTGGGCAGAAGACGTCGTCGGTTCACAGGCGTTCCCCACTGCGCCGCAGCGCCCGGATGTAGAACAGGGTGATCACCAGCAGGATCAGCGTCATGACGACGGCGACGGCCGAGCCGAGCCCGTACTCGGAGGAGCCGAAGGCGATCTGGTAGGCGTAGACGTTGAGCACGGTGTTCTGCCCGGCCACGCCGCCGCCGTTGGTCATCACGTAGATCTGGGTGAAGAGCTTGAAGTCCCAGATGACCGACTGGATGACCACGATCGTGACCAGCGGCCGCAACATCGGCACGATGATCCGCCAGAACCCCTGCCAGGCCGAGGCGCCGTCGAGCTCGGCCGCCTCCAGCACCGAGGCGGGGACGGCCCGGATGCCCGCGTACAGGGTGATCATCACCAGCGGGAACGAGTGCCACACGACCGTCGCGCCGACCACGCCGAAGGTGATCCACCGGTCGTAGAACCAGTTGAACCCGTCGGTCCCGAGCACCTGGTTGACCAGGCCGAGGTCGGCGTCGAACAGGAACATCCACACGGTGGAGCCGGTCATCGCGGGGGCCGCCCACGCGCCGAGCGCGGCCAGCGACAGGGCGGTCCTCGGCAGCGGCCCGGTCCTGGTCAGCAGCACGGCCAGGGCCGCGCCGACCGCCAGCGTCGCGACGACCAGCGCCGCCGCGAACCCCACGGTCTGGGCCAGCACCTCCCAGAACCGCCGGTCGCCGAGCAGCGCGGCGTAGTTGCCGAACCCGACGAACGTGCTCGGCTGCCCGCCGCTGACCTGCGCCTGCCGGTAGTCGAAGACCGACAGCAGGCCCAGCATGTAGACCGGATAGCCGAACATGGGGACCAGCACGGCCGCCGCTGGCAGCAGGTAGAGCCAGGGGCGCCCGCGGCGGACGCTCGTGCCACGGCTCACGAGCGGCCGAAGGCGGTCTTGACGGCCGCGGCCGCCTCGGCGGTGGCCTGCTCGACGGTGGACTGGCCGGTCGCGACCTTCTGCAGCATCGTGGGGATGACCTTGCCGTTGTCGATCTTCACCCAGGCGGGGTCGATCGGCACGAACCGGGTGCCCTTGGCCACCGTGTCCAGGAACGGCCTGACGAACGGGTCCTTGGCCGCCAGCTCGTCGCGGGCCGAGGTGAGCGTCGGCAGGTTGCCCATCGCGTCGTACATCTTGGCCTGGTACGCCTTGCCGCCCAGCAGCTTGACGAAGTCCGCGGCCAGGGTGCGGTGACCGGCGTTCTTCAGCACGCCCAGGTTGTTGCCGCCGGCGAAGGCGGGCGCGATCGAGCCCTCGGCCGCGCCGGGCAGCGGGACGACGGCGTACTTGCCGGCCGCCGCGCCGGCGTCCACGGCCGAGCGGCTGAAGTTGCCGAGTATGCCCATCGCGGCCTTGCCGCCGGCGAACAGCTCGACCGTCTTGCCGCCGGTCAGCGAGACGCACGCCTGCGGCGGGCAGACCTCGTCGGTCAGCAGGTCCGTGTACGCCTTGACGCCCTTGCGCGACTGCGGCGAGTCGAGCGAGGTGATGTCGCCGCCGGCGTCCCAGACGAAGGGCAGGGCGCCGAAGGTGTACTCGCCGCCGACGGCTATGCCGTACAGGTCGGGCTTCTTCCTGCGGATCGTGCGGGCGGCCTCGGTCAGGGCGCCGATGGACGTGGGCGGTTTCAGGCCGAGCTCGGCGAAGACGTCGGTGCGGTAGTAGAGGGCCCGGATGCCGATGAACCAGGGCAGGCCGTACTGCTTGCCCTGGACGGAGGCCGACTTGACCAGGTCGGGGGCCAGGTCCAGGCCCTTCAGGTCGGCGGTGAGGTCGGCGAGGCCGCCGGCGGCGGCGTACTCGGCGAGGTCGGTGTTGCCGTACTCGGCGACGTCCGGGGAGCTGGCCGGGTCGTTGAAGGCGCCCTTGAACTTCTCGTGCCGGGCGGGCGTGGTGGGGATGTAGGTGACCTCGACCTTGACGTCCGCGTGCGCGGCGGTGAACTCCTTGATCGCCTCGTTGACGACCTTGTCCTTGGGGGCCCGGTTGGGCTCGTCGAACAGCCAGACGCGCAGCGTCCCCGTCCGCTCGTCGCCGCCGCCGGAGGCGGGAGCGGTCGAGGGGGCGCAGGCGGCCAGCGTGAGCAGGGCCGTTCCGGCCGCGGCAAAGTAAAGAAACTTCACTATTACCTCCTGCGCAGACACTAGGAATTCGCTCTGGAGTCGAGAAGACCTGTCAGGAGATGTTGTGCAGTGCACAACAGCGTGCTGCATTTCGCGAAATTTCATCGAATATGGTGACTTGCGTGCCTGACCGCAACCAGTCCGCCTCGCTCCGGCGCGCCCTGGCCGTCCTGGACCACGTACGCGGCCACACCGGCCTGTCGCTCACCCAGCTCGCCGAGGCCGTGGGCCTGTCCAAGAGCACGGTGCTGCGGCTGACCGTCCCGCTCGTGGAGGCCAGGCTGCTCGAACGCGACCGCAGGACCGGGGCGTACCGGCTGGGACACGGCACCCTCCAGCTCGGGCAGGCGTACCTGGCCACGCTGGACCTGCGCGCGGTCGCCGCCGAGGAGTCGCACCGGCTGATGAGCGAGGTGCGCGAGACCGTCCACCTGGTCGTCTACGACCACCCGCACGTCGTCTACATCGACAAGGTGGAGAACGAGACGAACGTGCGCATGGCCTCGCGCATCGGCAGCCGCGGCCCGGTGCACGCCACGGCGGTCGGCAAGGCGATCCTGGCCTGGCAGCCGGAGGAGGCGCTGGCCGGGCTGGCGCTCGACCCGATCACCAAGCACACCATCACCGACCCCGACCGGCTGCGCGCCGAACTGACCCACGTCCGGCGGCGCGGCTACGCGGTGGACGACCGCGAGAACGAGCCCGAGGTGCGCTGCGTCGCCGCGCCGATCTTCAACCACAACGACGCCGTCGTCGCCGCCGTCTCGGTCTCCGGGCTCACCTCGCGGATCACCGCCGCGCGGGTGCGGGAGCTCGGGCCGCTGGTGGCCGGGGCGGCGTCGCGGATCTCCAGAAAGCTGGGCAGGCCGACCACATGACCGAACTGGTGACCTTCGGCGAGACCATGGCGCTGTTCGGCGCCCGGCGTACCGGGCCGCTGCGCTTCGCCCGCGACTTCGACCTGGGCCTCGGCGGCGCCGAGTCGAACGTGGCGATCGGCGTGACCCGGCTCGGCCACCGGGCGACGTGGGCCGGACGGGTGGGCGACGACGAGTTCGGCGACCTGATCCGGGCCACGCTCGCCGGCGAGGGCGTGGACGTGCGCGCGGTCACCGACCCGGACGCCCCCACCGGACTGATGATCAAGGGCCGGCGCACGGCCGACCTCGTGGACGTGCGGTACTACCGCAAGGACAGCGCCGGCTCCCGGCTGCGGCCGGCCGACCTGGATCCGGCGCTGATCGCCTCGGCCCGCGTGCTGCACGTCTCCGCGATCACCCCGGCGCTGTCGGCGTCGGCCCGGGAGACCGTGGCGCACGCCGTCGCCGTGGCGCGGGCGGCCGGCGTGCTCGTCTCGCTGGACGTCAACTACCGGCGGGCCCTGTGGACGCCGGAGGAGGCGGGCGCCTGGCTGCGCGAGACGATCGGCGGCGTGGACGTGCTGTTCGCGACCGTGCCGGAGGGCCGCCTGGTCGCCGACGTCGAGGACCCGGCGGAGCTGGCCAAGGCGCTGGCCGCGCTCGGGCCCTCGTACGTGCTGGTCAAGTCGGGGTCGGCGGGTGCGCTGGAGCTGTCCGGCGGGGTGCTGCGGCGGGCGCGGCCGTACCGGGTGACCGAGGTGGACCCGGTGGGCGCCGGGGACGCGTTCGCGGCCGGCTGGCTGGCGGACTGGCTGGCCGGGGCCGCGCCGGAACGGCGGCTGGACAGCGCCTGCGCGGCGGGCGCGTTCGCGGTGACCTCGCAGGGCGACTGGGAGAGCCTGCCCCGCCGGTCCGACCTGGGCCTGCTCGGCCGGGCCGCCGACGACGTGAGCAGGTAGCCGCCCGAGGACGAGGTTTTGCCCGTTTTCGACCCGTTCTTGAGGGCAGCCGGGGAAGATCTCGTCCGGGGAGAGGAACAGTGCGATGACAGACGTCTCCAGCAAGGGTCCGCAGTCGAACGACGAGCGCGAGGTGCTCACCAACCGACAAGGGCATGCCGTCTACGACAACCAGAACCAGCGGACGGTCGGCCCGCGCGGACCGGCGACGCTGGAGAACTACCAGTTCCTGGAGAAGATCAGTCACTTCGACCGCGAACGCATCCCCGAACGGGTGGTGCACGCCAGGGGCGCGCTGAGCTACGGCTACTTCGAGGCGTACGGCAAGATCGGCGACGAGCCGGTCAGCCGCTACACCAGGGCCAAGCTGTTCCAGGAGGCCGGCAAGCGCACCGACGTGGCGCTGCGCTTCTCCACCGTGATCGGCGGCCGGGACTCCGCCGAGACCGCCCGCGACCCGCGCGGCTTCGCGATCAAGTTCTACACCGAGGACGGCAACTGGGACCTGGTGGGCAACAACCTGGCCGTCTTCTTCATCAGGGACGCCATCAAGTTCCCCGACGTCATCCACTCGCTCAAGCCCGACCCGGTGACCTTCCGGCAGGACCCGAACCGCATCTTCGACTTCATGTCCCAGACGCCCGAGTCGATGCACATGCTGGTCAACCTGTTCAGCCCGCGCGGCATCCCCGCCGACTACCGGCACATGCAGGGATTCGGCGTGAACACCTACAAGTGGGTCAACCAGCAGGGCGAGACGTTCCTGGTCAAGTACCACTGGATGCCCAAGCAGGGCGTGCGCAGCATGACCGCGGCGGACGCGGCGGTCGTCCAGGCGGGCGACCTCGGGCACGCGACGAAGGACCTGCACGACGCCATCGAGCGCGGCGACTTCCCCGAGTGGGAGCTGCTGGTCCAGCTGATGAGCGACGAGGAGCACCCCGAGCTGGACTTCGACCCGCTCGACGACACCAAGGTGTGGCCGGAGAACGAGTTCCCGGCCAGGCCGGTCGGCCGCCTGGTGCTGAACCGCAACGTCGAGAACCAGTTCGCCGAGAACGAGCAGGCCGCCTTCGGCACCGGCGTCCTGGTGGACGGCCTCGACTTCTCCGACGACAAGATGCTGGTCGGCCGGACGTTCTCCTACAGCGACACCCAGCGCTACCGGGTCGGCCCGAACTACCTGCAACTCCCGGTCAACCAGGCCAGGAACGCGCCCATCAGGACCAACCAGCGCGACGGCCAGATGGCGTACTTCGTCGACACCGGCGGCGAGGACCCGCACATCAACTACGAGCCCTCGCTGCGCGGCGGCCTGCGCGAGGCCGAGTACCCGACCCTCGACGAGGAGGGCCCGGTCATCAGCGGCCGGCTCATGCGCAGGCGCATCCCGCGGACCAACGACTACAAGCAGGCCGGCCAGCGCTACCTGCTCATGGAGCAGTGGGAGCGCGACGACCTGGTGCACAACTTCGTCGACGCGCTCAGCCAGTGCGACCGGCGCATCCAGGAGCGCATGGTCTGGCACTTCCTGCTCGTGGAGGACGACCTCGGCCTGCGCGTCGGCGAGGGCCTCGGCATCACCCCGGACGACGTCGCCCACCTGGAGCCGCTGGCGAGCCAGGACCTCACCGACGAGGACCGGGAGCGCCTGGTCAAGCTCGGGCGCAACGGCCCGCGCGACGTGGAGGGCCTGAAGATGACCCACTGCGTGCCCAACGAGCGGGCCGCCCACGCCGACGGCCTCTGAACAACGGCTACAGCAGCCCGGCGGCGGCCAGCAGCTTGCCGACCCGGCCGGTCTCGTCGTCGTTCAGCGGGATCTGCGGCAGCGCGGTGAGCGGGCAGTCGATGACGCCCCGCAGGTGCAGGGCGGCCTTGAACGCGCCCAGCCCCGCCGAGCTGCCGCCCATGCGGCCCGCGCCGACCCGGACGATCTCGAACAGCCTGACCAGGCGTTCCTGCTCGGCCCTGGCCGCCGCCCAGTCGCCGCGGGTGGCGGCCCGGTACAGCTCGGCGTACCCGTGGGGGTCCACGTTGCCGAGGCCGGGCACGACGCCGTCGGCGCCCATCCACAGCGCGGAGTCCACGGTCACCTCCGACCCGGTGAGCACGCTGAACGGCGCCCGGCGGCCCAGGATGACCTGGCGCAGCCCGCCGTCGTCGCCGCTGGAGTCCTTGACCCCGGCGAGCGCGCCCTCGGCGGCCAGGTCGAGCAGCAGATCGGCGCTCAGCTTGGTGTGCACGCTGACCGGCAGGTCGTAGGCGTAGACCGGCAGGCCGGTGCGGGCGGCGATCGTCCGGAAGTGGGTGCGGATCTCCTCGGGATGGGTGCGCGTGTAGAACGGCGCGGTCGCCACCAGCCCGGACGCCCCCGCCGCCGCCGCGACGCGGGCGTGTTCGAGCACCCGCGGCGTGGTCATGTCGATCACCCCGGCCAGCACCGGCACCTGGCCGCCGACGTGCCCGACGACCGTGTCCAGTACCACCCGCCGCTGGGCGTCGGTCAGGTAGGCCACCTCCGAGGAGGAGCCGAGCACGAACAGCGCGTCCACCCCGCCCTCCAGCAGGTGGTCCACCAGCCGGGTCAGGGAGGCGGCGTCCACCTCGTGGCCGGGGGTGAACGGGGTGCAGACCGGGGGGATCACGCCGGTCACCGTCGCGGCCCCGGCGACATCGGGATCTGTCATGAGTGCTCCTGGATCAGCTCTAGGTCGGTGGCTCCGGCCGCCACCGGGTGGTGGCAGTGGAAGAGGTGGTCGTCCCCGGCCCGCGTGGCGGCGGGCATCTCGGCCGCGCACAGGTCGTCGGCCCGCCAGCACCGGGTGCGGAACGGGCAGCCGCTCGGCGGCCTGGTGGCCGACGGCACCGCGCCGACCAGCGGGATCGGGGTGATGGGCGAGATCAGCCCGGGGGTGGCCGAGAACAGCGCCCGCGTGTACGGATGCCTGGCCCGCCCCGGCACCGACCGCGCGGGCGTCTGCTCGACGATCCTGCCCAGGTACATGGTGACCACGCGGTCGCTCATCCGGCGCACGGTCTGGATGTCGTGCGAGATGAACACCATCGCCAGCCCGAGCCGGTCCTTGAGGTCGAGCAGCAGATTGAGGATCTGGGCGCGGACCGACACGTCCAGGGCGCTGGTGGGCTCGTCGGCGACGACCAGCCGCGGTTCGAGCGCGAGCGCCCTGGCCACGGCCACCCGCTGCCGCTGACCGCCGGAGAGCTGGCCGGGCAGCGCGCCGGCGACGCCGGCGGGCAGGCCGACCAGGTCCAGCAGCTCGCGCACGCGGGCCTCGCGCTCGCCGGGGGTGCCCCGGCGGTGCACGTCGAGCGGGTCGCGCAGGATCCGCCCGACCGGCAGCCGCCGGTTGAGCGCCGTGGACGGGTCCTGGAAGATCAGCCCGACGCCGCCGCCGACGAGCGCGCGCCGCTCGTCCTGCTTCAGCGTCCACAGGTCGCGGCCGTTCAGGCGCACGTTCCCCGCGGTCGGCCGCTGCAGCCCGACCAGCACCTTGGCCAGCGTGGACTTCCCGCAGCCCGACTCGCCCACGATCCCGACGGTCTCGCCGGGCGCGACGGTCAGCGAGGCGGCGGTCAGGGCGTGCACGCGGTCCCGCGCGAACAGCCCTCCCGAGCGGGCCTTGTGCACGACGTGCACGTCGTTCAGCTCAAGCACGTGTCTCACTCCCTGCGAGTTCGACCGCCGGGTGGTGGCAGGCCACCGCGTGCCGCCTGGCCTGTCCTGCCAGTACCGGGGTCTGCGTACGGCACACGCCGGTGGCCATCGGGCACCGGTCGGCGAACCTGCATCCGGCCGGGAAGTCGGCGGGCGCGGGCACCACGCCGGGGATCTGGGTCAGCCGCTCGGCCCCCGACTCCAGCGACAACACCGAGCCGAGCAGCCCCCGCGCGTAGTGGTGGGCGGGCTCGCCGACCAGGGCGGCGGTGGCGCCGGTCTCGACGATCTGGCCGCCGTACATGACGACGACGCGGTCGGTGACGTCGGCGACCAGGGCCAGGTCGTGCGAGACCAGGATCAGCGCGAACCCCAGCTCCTCGCGCAGCCGCAGCAGCAGCTCGATGACCTGCGCCTGGACGGTCACGTCGAGCGCGGTCGTCGGCTCGTCGGCGACGATCAGCTTGGGGTCGCGGGAGAGCGCCATCGCGATCAGCACCCGCTGCCGCTGGCCGCCCGACAGCTCGTGCGGATAGGCGGACAGGGTGCGACGGGCGTCGAGGCCGACGAGTTCCAGCAGCTCGGCCGGGGTACGCCGGCCGCCCCTGCGGGTGAGCTGCCTGAGCTGGGCCCTGATGGTCATGGCCGGGTTGAGCGAGGACAGCGCGTCCTGGTAGATCATCGCCATCTCGTGGCCGAGCAGGCGGCGGCGGGCCCGGCGCGGCAGCGCGAGCAGCTCCTTCTGGTCGAAGCGCACGTGGCCGCCGACCCGGGCCTGGCGCGGTTGCAGGCCCATGACGGTCAGGGCGGTCAGCGACTTGCCGCAGCCGGACTCGCCGACCAGGCCGACGACCTCGCCGGGCCAGACCTCGAAGCCGACGCCGTCCACGATGTCCACGCCGCGGTCGAAGCCGATTCGCAGGCGTTCGACGCTGAGGATCGGCTGTCCTTGCGGCAGCGGGCGGGCGCGTCCGGCCAGCCGGCGGGCGGCCTCGGCCAGGCCGGGCAGCTCGACGACCTGGCCGGCGCCCGGGGCGGCCTGCTCGTAGGCGTCGTCCTTCCTGGGGGCGGCCCTGCGTACCGGGGCGGCCCAGGCGTCGGAGATGCCCTCGGACAGGATGTTCAGGGCCAGCACGGTGAGCAGGATCAGCAGGCCGGGGAAGACCGTGGCCCACCAGCCGCCGAGCAGCACCAGGTTCTTGCCGTCGGCGATGACGCTGCCCCACGACGGGTTCGGCGGCCGTACGCCGGCGCCGATGAACGACAGCGACGCCTCGAACACGATCGCGTCGGCCACCATCACCGTGCAGAACACCAGCACGGGCGCCGCGCAGTTGACCGCGACGTGCCTGAGCACGATGTACGGCGTGCGCGCGCCGATGACGCGCTCGGCCGCCACGTAGTCCTCGCCGTACTGGGCGATCACGTTGGCCCGCACGACCCTGGCCACGGACGGCATGTAGAGGAAGGCCATGGCCATGACCAGCACCGGGATGCTGCCGCCGAACACCGCGACCAGCACGGCGGCCAGCGCGATGCCGGGGAAGGCCATGATCACGTCGAGCACCCGCATGACGGTCTCGTCCACCACCCGGCGCGAGGTGGCCGCGACCGCGCCGACGACCGCCCCGGCGACCAGGGCGAGGCCGGTGGCGCCGAGGCCGATGATCAGCGACCAGCGGGCGCCGTACAGGAGCCGGGACAGGATGTCGCGGTTGGCGCTGTCCAGGCCCATCCAGTGCGCGGCCGACGGGCCGCCGCCGGCGGCCTCCTGGAAGTACGGCGAGTGCGGCGCGATCAGCGGCGCGAACAGGGCGGCCAGCACGACCAGGGCGACGACGGCGACCGCCGGCCACGACGCCGCGGGCAGCCGCCGGAAGGCGACGCCGGGCCTGGACAGGCGTTCGGCGAGTCCGCTTCTCATCAGGCGGCACTCCTCAGGCGGGGATTGACCAGCAGGTAGAGGATGTCGACGACCAGGTTGACCATCATGAAGCCGATCGCGATGGTGAGCACGACGCCCTGCACCACGGCCGGGTCGCCGTCGCGCACCGCGTTGATCATGAGCTGGCCCATGCCGGGCAGGCCGTAGATCGTCTCGATGACCACCGTGCCGCCGATCAGGTAGCCGATGCGCAGGCCGAGCACGGTCAGCGGGTTGATCAGCGCGTTGCGCAGCACGTTGCGGCCGACCACGACGATCATCGGCAGGCCGCTGCCGATCGCGGTGCGCACGTAGTCCCGGTCCAGCTCCTCGACCATCGACGTGCGGATGATGCGGGTGAGCTGGGCGGCGATCGGCAGCGACAACGACAGCGCGGGCAGCGTCATCGACTGCAGCCAGCCGGTGAGGGAGTCGGCGGGGTTGATGTAGCCGCCGGTCGGGAACAGCCCCTCGCCGACCGCCAGCCACTGGATCATCAGCAGCGCCAGCCAGAACGCCGGAGCCGCCACGCCGACCAGCGACACGACCCGGATCGCCTGGTCGGGCCAGCGGTCGCGGAACAGCGCCGCGGTCACGCCGAACACCAGCGAGAGCACGATCGCCACGGCCAGGCCGAGGAACGTGAGCTGCAGGGTCAGCGGCAGCGCGGTCGTCACCGACTCGACGACCGGCTTCTTGGTGAGCACGCTGGTGCCCATGTCGCCCTGGGCGAGGTCGGCGACGAAGCGCACGTACCGCAGCGGCAGCGGGTCCAGCAGGCCGTTCTCCTCCTGGAAACGGTGGATCTGCTCCGCCGTGGGGTTCGCGCCCTGGAAGTAGGCGTACTCGGGCTTGACGCCCGAGAAGCGCATCACGACGAACACGAACGCGACCACGCCCAGGACCAGCGGGATCAGGATGAGGAGCCGCCGCAGCAGCATCCTGAGTACGAGCGTCATGTCCTCTTGGCCTGCAGCAGGTTGATGCCGGGGTACGGCTGGGCGCGGATGCCGGAGAGCTTCTTCGGGTCCCAGGCGGTCATCAGCTCGTTGTGGACGACGGGATAGAGCACGGCCTGCTCGGCGACCAGGTCCAGATATTTGTGGATCTGCTCGCTCTTCTTGGCCTTGTCCGTCTCCTTGCCGGCCGCGTCCATCATGGCGAACAGCTTCTCGGCGTCCTTGCTGCCGTCCCAGTGGCTGTACTTCATCCACAGGCCGCCGGGCACGTAGTTGTAGTGCAGGATCAGGTCGGCGTCCATGCCGAACTGGTTGGGGTTCGAGGCCGCCGCGACCACCTGGTAGTCCTGGAACTGGTCCATCTTGGTGAACAGCGCGGCCGTGTCCTGCGGCTCCAGCGTGGTCTTGATCCCGACCGCCTCCCAGGAGGCGGCGATGGTGGGCAGGCAGTCGGCGATCCAGCTCACGTTGACGGCCATGAGGTTGACCGTCAGGTTCGTCACGCCCGCCTCCTTCAGCAGCGCCCTGGCCTTGTCGGGGTCGTAGTCGTAGACGACCGAGGCGCGCCGGTGGTCGGGGTGGCCCTCGTTGAGGAAGGAGCTGGAGGCCGTGCCGTGGCCCTTGAGCGCCACGTCGATCATCTTCTGCTTGTCGATGGCGTAGTGCAGCGCCTGGCGGACGCGTACGTCGTCGAAGGGCTTGGCGGCGGTGTTGAACATCAGGAACATGTGGTTCATGCCCTTGCCGCCCTCGACCGTGAGGCCCTGCTGCTTGAGCTGGTCGACGTTGGCGTACGGGATGTTGTCGGCGATCTGCGCCTCGGCCGAGCCGCCGGAGATCTTGGCCACCCGGGCGGAGGCGTCCACGATGGTCAGCCAGTTCATCTTCTTGACGGTGGCCGGGCGGGGGCCGTTGTAGCCGTCGAACGCCTCGAAGGAGGTGTTGGATTTGGGGTTGTGCGCCGCCTGCTTGTACGGCCCGGAGCCGACCGCCATGCCGCTCTTGGCCTTGTCCCACGCGCCTGCCTGGCTGAACACGTGCTTCGGCATGATCTTGGCGATGGTCAGCCGGGGCGCCGCGTCGGGGAAGGGGAACTTCAGGACCAGTTCCACGGTCCGGTCGTCCACCTTCTTCACCTCCTGGAGCCAGGGCTTGAAGAAGTTGCCGGTCAGCACGTTGTCGGGGCCGAGGATGCGCTCGAAGGTGAAGACCACGTCGTCGGCGGTGACCGGCTGCCCGTCGTGCCACTTGGCGCCCTCGCGCAGGGCGAACGTCCACGACGTGGCGTTGGCGTCGGCGGGCAGCGCCGTCGCCAGGGCCGGGTACGGCTCCCGGGTGACCGGGTCGGTGTCGAGCAGCCCTTCGTAGACGTGGCTGATCCCGGCCATCGCGAACGCCGACGCGGTCTGCGTCGGGTCCCAGCTCTGGTCGTTGCCGTAGCCGATGACGGCGGTGATCAGGTCTTTGTTCGATCCGGCGCCGACCGAGCCGGTCGAGGCCGGGCCTCCGGAACAGGCGGAGAGGGTGGCCGCGATGAACGCCGCCGCACCCGTGGCCCCGCTGTAGCGCAGGAAGTCACGGCGGCTGAACTCAGAGCTCACGGATGCCTCCTGGGGGGAACAGGTAGAACGTAGGACATCCCATGTCCTATCTTGTGCGTAACGTGGACGCTAAACGCCAGAGCGTCTTGAGGTCAACAGAGGATTTCCGGAATGTTACCTACGATGAAAGGAAGCTTCATGGCCGCAGTCCCGCGTCCGGCACGTCCCAGCCGGGCCGTCGAGGCCCAGGAGGGCGTCAAAGACCTGATCGTCAGGCGCGGGCTGGTCGCGGGCGACCCGCTGCCCACGGAGTCGGAGCTCATGGAGGAGCTCCAGGTCAGCCGCAACTCCGTCCGGGAGGCGCTGAAGGCTCTGCAGGCGGTCGGCATCGTGGACATCCGCCACGGCTTCGGCATGTTCGTGGGCCGGATGTCGCTGTCCGGGCTGGTGGACGAGCTGGCCTTCCACAGCCGCATCACCCTGCAGAACGGCCGCAACCACCTGGCGCACCTCATCGAGATCCGCGAGATCCTGGAGAGCGGGCTCGTCCAGCGGCTCATCGACCTCGGCCCGGAGGCCGACCTCGCCCCGGTGGCCGACGTCATGGCCCGCATGGACCACGAGTCGCAGGTCGGCGAGGTCTCCCCCGAGACCGACCGGCTCTTCCACGACCTGCTCTACCGGCCGCTCGGCAACCCGCTGGTCAGCCAGCTCCTCGGCGCGTTCTGGGACGTCTACCACCAGCTCCGCGACCACCTCGGCGCCCCCGACGAGCCACCAGGCGACGTGGCCAGGCGGCACCGCGACATCTACGCCGCGGTGCTGGCCGGCGACCGGGCCGCCGCGGTGTCGGCCGTGTACGCGCACTTCGACGGCGTGCGCAACCGGCTGGCCCGGCTGGGGGGCTAGTCCGGGTAGCGGGCCACGCGCCTGGCCCAGGGCCGCCGCCACTCCTCGTACCACTCGGCGAACCACGGGTGGGGCGCGGCCAGCGGCACGATGTGGGCGACGGTCTCGTGGTAGTAGCGCTTCTGGAACCGCCAGTGGAGGCGCTGCAACTCCTGCACGTTGCTCACCCGGTCGGCCAGCTTCACCAGCACCGCCTGCGCCGGGGCCTTGGCCAGCGCGGCCAGGTGGTCGGCCTTCGCGCGCCCGGCGGGCCTGGTCACCCAGCGGACGAGCCCGGTCACCTCCGCGCCGAACCGCCGGGCCAGCTCCCGCTCGGTGCACGCGGTGTCCTCCAGCACGTCGTGCAGCACGATCGCGGTCAGCACGTCGGGGTCGCTCACCTGCGCTCCGGCCACCGCCACCTCCAGCGCCTCCAGCAGATGCTCCACGTACGGCCGCCCGGTGGGACGCTGCTGCACGCCGTGCTGCGTCCGGGCGAAGCGCACCGCGTCGCGCAACCCCGTGACGGTCTGCGACGGGAGCGCCTCGGCCAGGGGGCCGGCGGCCTGGCCCCACGACATCCAGCTCGTGAAGATCTTCATCGGGCTCCTCTCGACGTCCTAGGCTGAGAATATGACCGAGATCGCCGTTCCAGACGGCTCGTGGACGTTCAACGGAGAGATGCTGCGCGTCGTCCCTGGCGGCGACAAGAACGTCCACGAGCTCCGCAAGGTGCTCGGCGAGGTCGCCGTGCCGCTGGAGGCCATCGCGACGTGCGCGTTCGAGCCCGGCCGCAAGGGCGGCCAGCTCCGCCTGCGCCTGCGCTACGGCGCCGACCCCCTGTCCGACCTCGTCGCCGGATCGCTGGCCGCGCCCGCCGACCCGTACCGGCTGGCGGTGCCCAAGGAGCGCGCCGGCGCGGCCCAGTACTTCGCCGACGAGGTCCGCGACACCCTGGAGATCAACCAGACGCCCAGCGGCCCCTGCGAGCACTACCTGCTGCCCGGCCCCGCCATCCCCGTCTCGGCCACGGCGGGCGACGGCACCGCGATCTTCGACGGCGAGCGCGTCCGCCTGGAATGGACGGGTTTCGCCAGCACGGAGAAGGAGCGGGCGGGGTCGCAGGAGTTCCCGCTGGCCGAGCTGGTGGGCGTGGAGTGGAAACCGCAGTCCGGCCTCGGCTACGGCACCCTCCGCTTCCGGCTCAAGGGCGACGGGCCCGGCGCGTCCCCGCAGAAGGACCCCCACTGCGTGTCCTGGGGCATCCAGCGCTTCGGCGGCGCGACCGCGCTGGTCGGGGCGGCGGTGCTGGCCCGGCTGCCGCGCGAGCAGCCCGAGGAGCTGGAGCCGGCGGCCTCGGTCGGCGACGCCCACGACGCGGTGCTGCGCCGCCTGGCCGAGCTGGGCGAGCTGCACCGGTCCGGGGTGCTGACCGACGAGGAGTTCGCGGCGGCCAAGCAGGCCATGATCCGCCGGCTCTGACCAGCGTCCGGCCGTGACGGCGGACGGCCCGGAGGACGAGCCTCCGGGCCGCGGCCGGTCAGGCGGTTACCGGGTCAGCACCATCAGCGTGAAGAAGCCGGTGTACTGGCAGAAGTACGACAGGTAGGTGCCCTTCGCCTTGAGCTCCTTGCCCTTGGCGATGCACGCGGCCTCACTGCTGTAGTCGCCGTACTTGATCCAGGTGGAGGCGGCGGCCGAGGCGGCCGAGGTGGTGGCGGAGGCGGCGGGCGCCGTCATCGCGGTGCACGTCGCGGCCAGGGCGACGGCCGCGACGGAGGTGGCGGCGGCACGGGTGAGCTTGGACATGGACATCCCTTCGGGGGTCAGGGGGCATGGCGGAGAAAACTAGATCATTTCCCGCCATCATGATCATAATCATCCGCCGGCTCAATCGGCTTGGCCGGCGTCCGTCCCCTGTGGGACGGTTGAGCGGTGTCCGACCAGCTTCCCCGTACCGTTGACGAGGCCGTCGAGGCGGAGCGGAACGGCCGCCGGCCGCGCTACCTCTACTTCTGGGGCCACCGCCCGGCCCGCGACGGCGGCCCCGGCCGCGGCTGCCTGTCGCAGTGGTGGCCGGTCACCTTCACCGAGGGCGGCCACACCTTCGCCTCGGCCGAGCACTACATGATGGCCCACAAGGCGTGGCTGTTCGGCGACCACGACAGCGCCGGCCGCATCCTCCTGGCCGCGACCCCGGGCGAGGCCAAGAAGCTCGGCCGCACCGTGCGCGGCTTCGACGAGGCCGTGTGGGACGCCCACCGGCTCGACATCGTCACCCGCGCCTCGCTCGCCAAGTTCGGGGCGCACGCCGACCTGCGGGAGTTCCTGGTCGGCACCCGCGCCCACGTGCTGGTCGAGGCCAGCCCGCTGGACCGGGTCTGGGGCATCGGCCTGGCCGCCGACGACGAGCGCGCCGCGTCCGCGGCGACCTGGCGCGGGCTGAACCTGCTCGGTTTCGCGCTGATGGCGGCCCGCGACGAGCTGGACGCCTGATCAGGTCAGCACTTTGGTGATCTTCGCCAGGTCCAGCAGCCGGAACTCGGCTGGCTCGTGGCACCACACGTCCAGATCCGCGCCGCGCACCTCCGGGCCGCTGACGGTGAGCTCCTCGCCGTCGTGGACGATCCGGGCCGTGCCGTGGTACTCCAGCTCCATCGCCACCCGTTCGCGGGCCTTGGGCGACAGGGCGGTGGCGTACCGGGCGAAGAGGTCGCGCAGGCCGTGGCGGCCCGGCGGCGGCTCGCCGGCGGTGGTGACCAGCCAGGCGGCGGCGCGTTCCGGGCTGAGGACCCCCTGCTCGCGGCCGGTCGGACGGGCCGGGGCGCGCCGGGGCGCGCGGCCGGTCACGGTGAGCGTGCCGTCGGCCTCGCGGGCGACCGGCGCGTACCCGGCCTCCCTGAGCAGGGCCAGGGTCTGCGCCGGGTCGAGCGCGCTGGCCAGGACGGTGGGGGCCAGCAGGCGCGGACGCAGCTTGGCCAGCCTGCGATGCGCGGCCAGCTCGGCC
>NZ_JBSFGJ010000153.1:0-19623 GCF_053596515.1 Nonomuraea sp. NPDC001684 | reverse complement strand
AGCACCACGAAGCGCATGGCCTTGAAGTGGCTCAGGCCCAGCGAGTGGGCGCCGGACCGGACAACGGCCCATGACGGCGTCCACCCGGCCGCCCGGCTCATCCGACGTTCTTCGGCGCGCTGCATCGTTGTGAGCCAGTCCGCGGTGTCCGCGGTGTCGTCGAAGCCGGCGACATAGTGGGCCTGGCGGCGCAGCAACATGCCGTCCGCCCGGCCCGCGTCAGCACGCTCGGCCACTACCTTCAGGTGCTCGAAGAAGTGCGCGCGTTCGTCGGGCAGAAGCGAAGGTGAGGTGGCCACGGGCCCCCGGCGGCCGGTCCCCCGCGCGGCTCCCGCCATGGTTGACGGTGCCGTCCTGGTGAACGGCCAGGCCACGAGGTCGGTGAACGGACGTGTGATCACCCATGAGGCCAGTGGATGATCTTCGGTCCGGGCCTTCCCCGGCTCGGTGCCGAGCACGTAGCCGACGAACCGATCGGCTTCAAGGGCCATGTCCAATTGGAAGAGCAGACGCGCTCGGATGCCGGGCCGCAGGAGCCAGTGCCGCAACGACAGATACGTCCCTGTGGAGATCGCCATCAGCGGGCGGCGTCCGGATTCCCAACCCTGAATCGTCGTGACGTCCAGACCGAGAAGTTCGGCGAACCGTTCCTGGGTCGTCCCGGTGGACTCACGGATGACCTTGAGCACATAGCCGGAGATCCGGCCCTCCCGGCCGTGCTCGGCATTGCCCCGACCGGCTGTCAGGGTTCCCACGCCCTGGGAGGTCATGACAGGAGCCACCGCCGTCCGTACTCGTACTTCCGGTCAGTTCTGCGACGTCCGCGCTGTTCATAGCGTTGCCACCAGCACGACAAGCCGATCCAGCGTAGCTCGCAAGGGGCTGGCGCGACCGACTTCTTCAGGTGGATCAATGGAATCATCACTCGGGACGAAGACCGTCAGGGGCACCGATAGCGCAGAAGACCGACAGACGGCTCTATGCCGTCCACAGCACGTGGTGCACTGTGTTCCCGTCTGACAAGTGCCTGAGCCCTCACGTCCCCCCCGCTCAGCACGGTCATACTCGGCTGCGATGGCACAAGCCGTACCGGACGCTCGTACGAACGCGTCCGGTGGCCTGGACCTGCTTCTGCCAGGCCACCGTCTACGAACTGTGCGAGGGCGGCGGGCAGGCGTTCCTGCGGCGAACCGTCCACCTCAAGGGCAAGCCCGAAGTGCACGAGACCTCTCTTCGCTCGATCCGTGCAACTGCGGCGATCTGGACGGAATTGCTGTCCGGGCGAGCCCGATAGGCAGGGCAGGGCGCGCACTTCACGGGCCCGACAGCGTCACACCAGTCTGACTGCGGGACGGAAAAGCGCTGACTGCGCCATTTACCGTTAGGAAACTTTCCTTTATATTTGGGACTATCCCCCAGCATGAAGGAACGGTGACATGCGCAGAGTATGGACCTTCTTAGCCATGGCGGCGGTCTCCGTCGCCACCGTCGTCGCGCTCTCCCCGCCGGCCTCGGCGCACGGTTACATCTCCGACCCGCCCAGCCGCCAGGCCAACTGCGCGGCCGGCAAGGTCAAGAACTGCGGCCAGATCATCTGGGAGCCGCAGAGCGTCGAGGGGCCCAAGGGCCTGCGCAACTGCAGCGGCGGCGACGCCCGGTGGGCCCCGCTGGACGACGACAGCAAGGCCTGGCCCGCCGCGTCCGTCGGCGACACGGTCAACTTCAAGTGGCTCATCGAGGCCCGGCACGCCACCAGCACGTGGGACTACTACGTCGGCAGCACCCGGATCGCCTCGTTCAACGACCACGGCAGGGAACCGGGCGCGACGGTGGCGCACACGGTCAGCCTGGGCGGCCGGACCGGGCGCATCAAGCTGCTGGCCATCTGGAACATCGCCGACACGGAGAACGCCTTCTACAACTGCGTCGACCTCCAGGTGGGCCCCGGCGGCCCGACGCCGACCCCCACCGCCACCCCGACGCCGACCCCCACGCCCACCCCGACCCCCACGGTGACCCCGACCCAGGGCCCGGCCGGCAACTGGACGGCGGGCACCGCGTACAAGTCGGGTGACCAGGTGGTCTACAACAACGTCACCTACCGCTGCCTCCAGCCGCACACGGCGCTGCCCGGCTGGGAGCCGCCGAACGTGCCCGCCCTGTGGCAACGGGTGTGATCGTCTAGCTCCGGTGCACGGGGGCGGTGCGGTCGGCCATGATGGACAGGCCGGCCGCACCCCCCTTCCGGAAGGACGCCGATGAAGCGACTTCTCCTCGCCCTCGGCGTCGTCGCCGGGGTGGCGGCGGCCGTCTGGGGCGCCGTCCTGGTGCTGTCCGCGACGGCCGAACAGCCTCCGGCCAGGCAGCGATTGGCCGTCGCCCCGCTGGTGGTGCGGGACAGCGTGATCACCGACGGCGGCGGCCAGGTCGTCGAGAAGCTCGCCGCCGACTGCGCGGCCAGCCGCCACCCCGCCTTCTGCCGCCGGGTGCACGACGAGCTGACCGCGATCGATCCGCGGCTGCTCACCCGGGGCGGCCTGGTCGTGGCCACCGCGCTCGATCCGCGGGCGCAGCAGGCGGCGCAACGGGCCGTCGAGGCGCGGGTCCGCCCGGGTGACGCGCCCGTCGCCGTCGAGGCCATGGTGGCGCCCGGCAGCGGCGAGATCAGGGCGCTGGCCGCCAGCCGCGGCGACGGCGCGCACGCCCTGTCGCAGGGCTCCACGGCGATGGCGTACACGCTCGCGGCGGCGCTGTCCGGCGGCTTCCGCTACGACGACGGCTTCCCCCGCGCCCGCTCCTTCCAGGCCGCCGGCTACAACTCCTTCACCAACTGCAAGGGCGAGAACGTCGGCGACCCCGCCCACACGGTCATCGGCCCCGGCGGCGAGGACGGCGGCGCGTTCACCACCCTGCGGTCGGCCGCCCGCGCCGTGCCGAACCCCTTCTTCCTGCGGCTGGAGGAGCGGGTCGGCCTCTGCCAGACCGTGCGCACGGCGCAGCGGCTCGGCCTCGCCCGCCGCGACGGGACACCGCTGCAGGAGTACGAGACGTTCACGCTCGGCATCAACGAGGCGGACACCGTCACCGTCGCCGCCACCTACGCCACGCTGGCCGCCCACGGCCTGCGCTGCGCGCCGAGAGCGGTCAAGGAGGTCCGCGACGGCTCCGGCAAGGTGCTGCACGCCCTCGGCCCCCGATGCGAGCAGGTTCTGGACGCGGCCGTCGCCGACGCGGTGACCGGCCTGCTGCGGACCGGCGGCCTCGGCCGGGACGCGGCGGCCCTGGCGGGCAGGATCCCCGACTTCGAGTCGGCCTGGTACGCCGGTTACACCCCCGACCTGGCCGCCGCCGTCAGCCTCGGGTTCCCCGACGAGTCCGAGCCCCGCACTTCCCCCGACGGGTCCCAGCGGCGCCCGCCCACCGCCGGGCGCGATCGGCCCACGCTCACCGGCCTGACCGTCGGCGGACGCCGCTACGACACCGTGGACGGCGCCACCATCCCCGGCCCCATCTGGCGGGCCTCGATGGCCGAGGCGCTGCGCGGGGCGCCGAAGTCCCGCTTCCCGGAGCCGGACGAAGCCCGCTTCGGCGGCTGCCGGCTGGCCTGCCCGCAGTGAGGCGTCAGCACGCTCCCAGCAGCTCGGCGAGGCGGTCCATGGACTGGGCGCCGCCCTTGGGGCCGTCGGCGCGGACGATGGCGTCGCGCGCCTCGACGGACGGGTGCACCGACTGAGCCACGTACCGGGTACGGCCGCCGGCCTCCTCCAGCCGGACGGTCTCCAGGGCCACCTCGCCGGGCGTGCCCTCGAACTCCCACGTGCGCACGTACCGCTCCGGCGGCACGACCGCGTGGTAGACGCCGCCGAAGGCGTACTCCCGGCCGCGGGCGTCGGTGTTGACGAAGCGCCACCGGCCGCCCGGCGCGACCTCCATGGCGTCCACCCGGGTGTCCAGCCAGTGGGGGCCCCACCAGCGCGGGATCAGCGCCGGGTCGGTCACGACCCGGAAGACGACGTCCCTGGGGGCGTCGAAGGTCCGGATCATGATGATGTCCTGGCGGCCGGGTTCGATGACGAATTCGGTCTCAGCCATGGTCACGTCCTTCCTCGCTGTGCCGGAGCTTGCTGATCTCCTGGTCGAGCCGGTCGAAGCTGCCGGTCCAGCGTTCGCGGTAGCGGTCGATCCACGCGGAGGCGCCCTCCAGGGGCTCCGTCTCCAGGCGGCACGGACGCCACTGCGCGTCGCGTCCGCGGCTGATCAGCCCGGCCCGCTCCAGCACCTTCAGGTGCTTGGACACGGCCTGCAGGCTCATCTCGAAGGGCTCGGCCAGCTCGTTGACCGTCGCCTCGCCGTCGGCCAGCCGGGCGAGGATGGCCCGCCGGGTGGGGTCGGCCAGGGCGGCGAAGGTGAGGCTGAGCTGGTCGTCGGGCATCGGTGCGTACGTTCCTTCCTGGGCGGTCCCGACCCTAATGGTCCACGATCGCGCCGCAGGAGACGTTCACGGTCGCCGACGTCATGGTCCGGGCCCGGTCGGAGGCGACGAACGCCGCCACGTCGCCCACGTCGGCGAGGGTGGCGAGGCGGCCGAGCAGGGTGGGCTCGCGCAGCTCCGCCTCCAGCGCGGCCTTGCCGGGGAACGAGTCGGGGATGCTCTCCGGCACGCCGCCGGTGATCAGGGTGACCACGCGCACGCCCTGCGCCCCGGCCTCGCACGCCCACTGGCGGCGGATGCCCTCCATGGTGTCCAGCGACACCTTGAACCCGCCCAGCCCCGGCTGCGTCTGCGGCCCGCCGCCGCCGAACAGCAGGACGACCCCCGAACCTGCCATGTGCCGCACGGCGGCCCTGATGGTGAGGAACTGGGTGCGCGCGGCGACCTGGATCGGCCGCAGGAAGTCCTCGACGGAGATCTCGGCCAGCGGGCGCTGCACGTCCTGGACGGAGACGGCGTTGAACGAGACGTCGATGCGGCCCTCGCGGGCGGCCACCGAGCCGGTGAACGCGTCGACGGCCTGCTCGTCCAGCGCGTCGACGAGGGCGGTCTCCGCCGTGCCGCCGGCCGCGCGGATGTCGTCGGCGACCTTGTCGAGCGGGGCCCGGGTGCGGCCGGCCAGGAAGACGCGGGCGCCCTCGCGGGCGAAGGCGCGGGCCACCGCGCCGCCGATCGAGCCGCCGCCGCCGTAGACCACCGCGACCTTTTCTCGGAGAAGCATCTCTTCCTCCTTGTTCAACCCGTTGGTTTATCAACCTATAGGTTGAATACGCGACGGTGTCAAGAACTGGACAGTCCTGGAGGCTTTATCCGATCTTGTCAGGACTCCGGGGCGGTGTTACCTCTGACGGGACGGGCGTCAACCGCGCGTCTTCCGTTCCCAGGAGGAACCGTGTCCACCAGACCCTGGTTACGCAGCGCCGTGATCGCCCTCGCGGTCACCGCCTCTGCCCTGCCCCTGACCGGCGCCGCGCGGGGCGAACCCGGCGGGCAGGCCCCGATCGTCCACGACTTCCAGGCCGAGCAGCACGGCAGGCCGGACCTGGACAACCGGCAGGGCCGCGTCCCGCCGCCCGCCGGGCTCGGCGCGCGGGCCGCCGGCGCGGAGATCCGCTGGAACGCCCTCGGCACCCCCGCCGTCGTCACCGGCGCCGCGCCGCTCGCCGAGGGCCTGGGCGAGGACCCCGAACGGGCCGCCCGCGCCTACCTGGCCGCCAACGAGCCGCTGTTCGGGCTGTCGGCGGAGGAGGTCGCCGGGCTGGAGAAGGTCGCGGTCAACCCCCTCGGCGCCGGTCACGCCGTGCTCCTGCGCCAGCGGTTCGGCGGGCTGCCGGCCGGGGTGGACGGGCTCGTCGCGGTCGGCGTCGTGCGGGGGAAGGTGCGCCACGTGACCTCCTCGCTCGCCCGCGGGCAGGCCGTGCCCCCGGCCGCCGCGATCAGCGAGGCGCGGGCCCTGGAGATCGCGGCCCGCGACGGTGGCGTGGACCTGGCCACGGCGACGACGAAGCAGGTCACGAAGGTGGCCGTGCCCGCGCCCGACGGCGTGCACAGCGCGTACCAGGTGGTGCTGATCGGCGGTGGGAAGGGCGAGGCGGCGGCGTACACCACCCACGTGGACGCGGTCACCGGCGGCATCCTCACCCGCGAGAACCTGGTCGACCACTTCGACCCGGAGAACCCGCGCTGGGCGGCCTTCCCGGCCAGCCCGCCCGGCGACTACTCCGCCACCGACACCCGGCGGACCTGGTGCCAGGCGGCCGGGCCGGGCTGCGACCTCGCCACCGGCGGCGACCCGGCGACCGGCCGCGCCTGGGACGTGGACCACGCCACCGGCACGCCGACCCACACCAGCGCGGGCAACGCCGCCCGGACGTACGAGAACCGCGCGAACGGCGACCCGTTCACCGTCGGCACCCGCGCGAACGCCCCCTCCCCCGACCGCGACTACGTCTATCCGTGGCGCAACACCTGGCACCAGGCCAAGTGCGACCCGGCGACGTTCGATCAGCCGGGCGAGGCGGACCTGGAGGCCGCCATCGCCAACCTCAACGCCATGCACAACCGCATGCACGACTGGTCCTACCGGCTCGGCTTCACCGAGTCCGCCTGGAACATGCAGGTGGACAACGGCGACCGCGGCGGGCTCGGCAACGACCCCGAGCTGGGCAACGCCCAGGCCGGCGCACGCGTGGCGTCGGTGCGCGACAACGCCAACCAGATCACCGGCCCCGACGGCGTCGCCCCGATCACCAACATGTACCTGTGGCAGCCGATCGCCGGCTCGTTCTACTCCCCCTGCGTGGACGGCGACTACGACATGTCGGTCATCGGCCACGAGTACAGCCACGCCATCTCCGGCCGCATGATCGCCGGCCCGACCGCCGGCTGGAGCGGCGCGCAGGCGGGCGCCATGAACGAGAGCACCTCCGACCTGTTCGCCATGGAGTACCTGGACGAGTACGGCTTCCGCTCCTCCGGCGCGACCCCGTACGTGATCGGCCCGTACGTCACGGGCGACCGGACGCGCGGCATCCGCAACTACGACATGTCCAGGTCGCCGCTGAACTACAGCGACCTCGCCTACGACCTGGTCGGCACGCAGGTGCACGCCGACGGCGAGATCTGGACCGCCACCCAGTTCGACGTCCGCGAGGCGTTCGTCAAGCGGTACGGCAAGGGCACGCCGGCCCGGCAGCGCGACTGCGCCGACGGCAAGGTGGCGGTGGACCGGTGCCCGGGCAACCGGCGGTGGGCGCAGCTCTCGTACGACGCCCTGCTGCTGATGGCCTCCGGCGCGGTCAGCTACGTCGACCACCGGGACGCGATCCTGGCCGCCGACGCCATCCGCTTCGACGGCGCGAACCAGGACATCCTGTGGCGGGCGTTCGCCGAGCACGGCCTGGGCAAGGGCGCGGCCAGCAACGGCCCGAACGACCCCGACCCGACGCCGAGCTTCGTCGACCCGGCCGGCCGCAACGGCTCGCTCCAGCTCAAGCCGCTCGGCGAGGCCAGGGACGCGGCCCTGCGGCTCTACGTGGGCGACTACGAGGGCCGCGCGGTGCCGGTCGCCGACACCGATCCGGCCACGCCGCTGGGCGACACCGTCGAGATGACGCCGGGCACGTACCGGTTCGTGGTGGCGGGCGCCGGGTTCGGGCACGCGCGGCTGACGTTCCCGGTGGTGGCCGGGGCCAGGCTGCCGCTCCCGCTGCCGCTGCCGCGCAACCTCGCCTCGGCCGCGGCGGGCGCGACGGCCGCCGGCGACGGCGTCAACCAGGCCCGGCTGATCGACGACACCGAGGCCACGAACTGGGCCTCGCGCACCGGCGCGCCGGCCGGCCGGTCGGTCGTCGTGGACCTGGCGGGCGACCGCCCGGTCACGGTGCGCAGGGTTCAGGTGAGCGCGATGCTCCGGCCCGACGTCGGCGACGCCGCCGATCCGGGCGGGCAGAACAGGTTCTCGGCGCTGCGCGCGTTCGAGGTGCTGGCCTGCGCCGCGAACTGCGCCGACCCGGCGAGCTTCAGGAAGGTCTACACCAGCCCGGCGGACGCCTTCGACGCCACGCTGCCCCGGCCGCGCGGCGCGGACCTGCTGGTGCGCTCCTTCCGGGTGCCGCCGACCAGCGCCACCCACCTGATGCTGCGGGTGGTCAGCAGCCAGTGCACCGGCAACCCGCGCTACGCGGGCGAGCAGGACGCCGACCCCGGCTCCGCGACCGACTGCGCCACGGCGAGCCCGGCGCGCGAGCAGGTGCGGGCGGCGGAGTTCCAGGCGTACGCCCACTGACCCGCCGGCGGGCCGCCCGGCCCGCCCCTCCCAGGGGTGGGCCGGGTGGTCAGAACGGGTAGTGGGCCTGTTCGGTCGCCAGGGTGATCCAGCGGGTGTTGCTGAACGCCTCCAGGCCCCATCGGCCGCCGAACCGGCCGTAGCCGGAGGAGCCGGCCCCGCCGAACGGCGCCTGCGGCTCGTCGCCCACGGACTGGTCGTTGACGTGCACGATGCCGGTCCGCAGGCGGCGGGCCACGCGCAGGCCGTGGGTGCCGTTCTCGGTGATGATCCCGGCGGTCAGGCCGTGCTCGGTGTCGTTGGCCAGGGCCACGGCCTCGTCGTCGGTGGCGAAGGTGCCGAGCACGCACACCGGGCCGAACGCCTCGCCGTAGTACAGACGGGCGTGCTTCGGCACATCGGCCAGCACCGTGGCCGGGTGCACCGCGCCCTCGGGCTCGCCGCCACCGGCCAGCACCGTCGCGCCCTCGGCGACCGCGTCGGCGACCAGCCCGGCCACCCGGCGGGCGGCGTCCGCGCTGACCAGCGGCCCGATCACGGTCTCCGGCCGGGACGGGTCGCCGGCGGGCAGCGCGCGCACCTTGTCGGCGAACCGGCGGCCGAACTCCTCGGCCAGCGACTCGTGCACCAAAACGCGGTCGCCCGACATGCAGATCTGGCCCGCGTTCATGTAGACGCCGAACGCGGCGGCGTCGACCGCGTGGTCGAGGTCGGCGTCGTCCAGGACGATGATGGCGTTCTTGCCGCCCAGTTCCAGCAGGGCGGGCTTGAGGTGGCGGGCGGCGTGGGTGCCGATGATCCGGCCGACCTCGGTGGAGCCGGTGAAGTTGACCGCGCGGACGCGGGGGTCGGCGATGAGCGCCTCGGCGACCACGGCGGCGTCGGCCGGGTCGTTGGTGACCACGTTGAGCACGCCCGCGGGCAGCCCGGCCTCGTGCAGCAGGTCGGCGACGAACAGGCCGCACGCGATGGGGGCGTCCTCGCTGGGCTTCATGACGACGGTGTTGCCCGCGGCCAGGGCGGCGGCCACCGAGCGCACGCCGAGGATGATCGGCGCGTTCCACGGCGAGAAGGCGGCGACCACGCCGAGCGGCTCGCGCACGGCCAGGCCGAGCACGCCCTCCTCCTGCGCGGTGAGCACCTCGCCGCGCGGCGCGGTGATCGCGGCGGCGGCCTCGCGCAGCATGTTCGCGGCCAGCCCGACGTTGAACAGCGCCCACGGACGGGTGCCGCCGACCTCGGCGGCCATCAGCGCCACGGCCTGCTCGCCGCGCTCCTGGAGCAGGTCGGCGGCCTTGAGGAAGATCGCCCGGCGGGCGAACGGGCTGGTGGCGGCCCAGCCGTCGAAGGCGGCCTGCGCCGCGTCCACGGCCGAGGTGACGTCCTCGACGCCCGCGGCGGCCACGGTCGCGTACACCTCGCCTGTGTAGGGGGCCAGGTCGGGGGTCGTACGGCCGCTCAGGGCGGGGACGTTCTTGCCGCCGATCAGCAGGTCACGGGTGATGGTCATGCGGGCTCCCCTGATATCTCGGTCAGGACGCGCTGGGCGACGGCGAACGCCGCGTTGGCGGCCGGCACCCCGCAGTAGATCGCGCTCTGCAGCAGCACCTCGCCGATCTCGTCGGCCGTCAGCCCGTTGCGCACGGCGGCGCGGACGTGCATGGCCAGCTCGTCGAGGTGCCCATGGGCGACCAGCGCGGTGAGGGTGACGCAGCTCCTGGTGCGCCGGTCGAGGCCGGGCCTGGTCCAGATCTCCCCCCAGGCGTAGCGCGTGATGAGGTCCTGGAAGTCCCTGGTGAAGGCGGTGGTGCGGGCGACGGCCCGGTCGACGTGGGCGTCCCCGAGCACTTCCCGGCGCACCCGCATGCCGGGGGCGGCGGGCAGGTGGGCGAGCAGCGCGGCGGTGACCCGTTCGGGCTGGTCGACGCCGGCCAGGTGGGCCGCTCCCGGCACCTCCACGAGCGTCGCGCCGGGGATGCCGTCGGCCAGCTCCCTGGCGTGCGCGGGCGGCGTGGCCGGGTCGTCTCGGCCGCCCAGGACCAGCGTCGGGACGGCGATGCCGGGCAGCTCGGCGCGCAGGTCGTAGCCGGCCAGGGCGTCGCAGCAGGCGGCGTAGCCGGCGGGGTCGGCGGCGGCGAGGTCGTCGAGCAGCGCCGGGTCGCCCGGCCCGGCGAACCAGCGCTTGGCCGTGGGCTCCAGCAGCGGCGCGGTGCCCCGCTCACGGACCAGCGCGGCCCGCTCGCGCCAGCCGTCCGGCTCGCCGAAGCGGGCCGAGGAGCAGATCATCGCCAGGGACAGCAGGCGTCCGGGGTGGCGCAGGGCCAGGGTGGCGCCGATCGCGCCGCCGATGGAGATGCCGGCGTAGTGGAAGGCGTCCAGGCCCAGGTCGTCGGCCAGGTCCAGGACGAGCCCGGCCAGGCCGTCGATCGTGGACACGCCGGACGACGGGGAGCCGCCGTGTCCCGGCAGGTCGAAGCGGACCACGCGGAACCTGCGGGCCAGCGCGGCGACCTGCGGCTCCCACACCCGGGTCGAGGTGCCGACCGACGGGCCGAGGACGATCGGCTCCGCGTGTTCCGGGCCGTCCACCCGGTGCTGCAACAACGTCACTTCTCCTCCAGCGCCCGCTTGACCAGGGCGGCGGCGGCGCCGGGCGGTCCGGCGACGGTCAGGGCGGCGCGCATGCGCCCGGGATCGACCCGCAGGCCGGCGACCAGTTCCGCGGCGTCGCGGGCGGCGCCGGCGACCAGGCGCAGCGCCTCGCGCAGCGGCTGCCATTCGGCGTGCCAGGCGCCGGGCGGGCGCTCGTCCTCGGCGGCGAGCGAGGCGTACAGGACGGCGGCCAGGGCGGGCACCTGGCGGGCCGCCGCGGCGATCATCGTGGCCCGCACGGGGTTGTGCTTGTGCGGCATCGACGACGAGCCGCCGCCGACGCCCTCGGACACCTCGCCGATCTCGGTCCGCGACATCACCAGCACGTCGGCGGCCGGCTTGCCCAGCGCGCCCGCGGTGAACGCCAGCGCCCCGGCCAGGTCGGCGACGGGGGTGCGCAGCACGTGCCAGGGCAGCGTGGGCGCGGCCAGCCCCAGCTCGGCGGCGAACCGGCCGGCCACCTCCAGCGCCCCTGCACCTCCGTCGTCCGGGTCAGGGGCGGTGAACCGGTCGAGGGTGCCGGCGGGGCCGCCGAGCTGGGCGGGCAGGGCCTCGCGGGCGGCTCGGAGGCGGTCGCGGGCGTCGAGCGCCAGCTTCCGCCAGCCCGCCGCCTTGAGCCCGAACGTGGTGGGCACGGCCTGCTGGGTGAGCGTGCGGGCGGCCATGACGGTGTCGCGATGGTCCCATGCCAGCGTGGCCAGCCCGGCGGCCACCCGGTCGAGGTCGTCCAGGACCGGCCCGAGCGCCCGGTGGGCGACCAGCATGAGCGCGGTGTCGAGGATGTCCTGGCTGGTCGCGCCCGCGTGCACGTGCTCCGCGTACGGCCCGGCGGCCGCGCGCAGGTCGTCCACCAGCGGGATGACCGGATTGCCGCCCGAACGGGCCCGCGCGGCCAGGCCGGCCGGGTCGAACAGCTCGGCGCGGGCCGCGGCGGTCACGGCGTCGGCCGCCTCCCGCGGCGCGCGCCCGAGCGCGGCCAGCACCCGGGTGAGCGCGGCCTCCGCGTCGAGCATGGCCTGCAGGACCGCCACGTCGCCGGTCGCCTCGGCCCCGCCGCGCATGGGCGCGAGCAGCCCGAAGTCGCCCAGGGCGCCCACGGAGGACGCGCCCGGGTTCCCGCCGCCGGGGTCAGCCGAAGTCAAGGAAGACCGTCTCCTTCTCGCCCTGAAGATGGATGTCGAAGCGGTGGACGCCCTCCCGCTCCTCGACCGCGACCAGCGTGCGCGCCCGGTCGGGCGGCAGCGAGTCGAGGAAGGCGTCGGGCCGCAGGTAGATGCGGGTGAACAGGTGGTGGAGCAGGCCGCGGGCGAACACGCACACGCTGATGTACCCGTTGCCCGGCTCGACCGTGCGCAGCGTCCAGTGGCCGTCGGCGTCGGTGGGGACGCGGCCGAACCCGGTGAAGTCGACGCCGTGCCGGCCGATGACCGCGCCGTTGACCGGGTCGCGGCGCAGCGAGCCGGGCGCGCCCGACAGGTCGCCCGTGGGGTCGGCCTGCCAGAACTCCAGCAGCGCGTCGGGGATCGGGTCGCCGGCGCCGTCGTAGACGCGGCCGTGCACGGTGATGCCGCCGGTGGCCAGGTCGCCGCCGCCGGGGAAGGGCAGCGCGTAGCCGTAGAACGGGCCGACCGTCTGCGAGGGGGTGGGGTTCATCGGCCTTCCTCCATCCAGGTCGCGGCGGGCCCGTCGAGCACGATGTCCCACCGGTAGCCCAGCGACCACTCGGGCTTGGACAGGTCGTGCGCGTAGGTGGAGACCAGCCGCTGCCGGGCGCCGTCGTCGGTGACCGACTGCAGGATCGGGTCGTAGGGGAACAGCGGGTCGCCGGGGAAGTACATCTGAGTCACCAGCCGCTGGGCGAAGGCCGTGCCGAACAGCGAGAAGTGGATGTGCGCGGGCCGCCAGGCGTTGACGTGGTTGCGCCAGGGGTAGGGGCCGGGCTTGATCGTGGTGAAGTGGTAGCGGCCGTCGTCGTCGGTCAGGCAGCGGCCGACGCCGGAGAAGTTGGGGTCGAGCGGCGCGGGGTGGTCGTCGCGCTGGTGCAGGTAACGCCCGGCGGAGTTGGCCTGCCAGATCTCCACGAGCTGGCCGCGCACGGGCCGGCCCTGGCGGTCGAGCACCCGGCCGGTCACGGTGATCCGCTCGCCCAGCGGCTCGCCGAGGTGCTGCCGGGTCAGGTCGGAGTCGAGGGCGGTCACGTCCGTGACGCCGAACACCGGGCCGGACAGCTCGCTCGCCTCCGGGTCCTTCAGCGCGACCAGCGGCTGCTTGGGGTGGCGCAGCAGGGTGCTGCGGTAGGGGGCGTAGTCGCGCGCGGGGTGGTCGGCGGGCCGCTCGCCGCGGGACTCGCTCAGCGCGGCGATCTCGCGGTCGATGTCGGCCTGCGTGAGGGGTTCGGACATGGACGCTACCTTTCGAGTACGACGGCCAGCCCCTGGCCGACGCCGATGCAGAGGGAGGCGAGCCCGACGCCCGAGCCGGCCGCGGCCAGCCGGTGGGCCACGGCGCCGGTGACGCGGGCCCCGGAGGCGCCGAGCGGGTGGCCGATCGCGATCGCGCCGCCGTCGGGGTTGACCAGGGCGGGGTCGAGCTCGGGCAGCTCGGCCAGGCAGCCCAGCACCTGCGCGGCGAACGCCTCGTTCAGCTCGACGGTCGACAGGTCGCCGAAGCCCTTGCCGGCCTTGGCCAGCGCCTTGCGCACGGCCTCGACCGGGCCGAGCCCGAAGTAGCGCGGCTCCAGCGCGCTGACGGCGCTCGCGGTGAGGCGGGCCAGCGGCTCGCGGCCGCGCAGCCCCTCCTCGTCGGTCAGCAGCAGCGCCGCCGCGCCGTCGTTCAGCGGGGAGGAGTTGCCGGCCGTGACCGTGCCGCCGTCCCTTCTGAACACCGGCTTGAGCCGGGCCAGCGCCTCGGCCGAGGTGTCGTCGCGGATGCCCTCGTCCCTGGTCAGGCCGGCGATCGGGACGATCTCGCGGTCGAGGGCCGCCTTGGCCGCCTTCCGGTGGCTGCCCAGCGCGTACGCGTCCTGCTCCTCGCGGGTGATGCCGTGCTTGTCGGCGATCAGCTCGGCGCCCTCGCCGAGCGCGACCGTGTGCTCGGCGGGCATCCTCGGGTTGACCAGCCGCCAGCCGAGCGTCGTGGAGACCAGCTCCCCGCCGCCCGCCGGGAAGGCGCGGTCGGGCTTGGGCAGCACCCAGGGCGCGCGGGTCATCGACTCCACGCCGCCCGCGATCACCGCCGAGGCGTCGCCGACCGCGATGGCCCGGTACGCCTGGATGATCGCCTCCATGCCGGAGCCGCACAGCCGGTTGACGGTGGCGCCGGGCGTGGTGACCGGCAGCCCGGCCAGCAGCGCGGCCATGCGGGCGACGTTGCGGTTCTCCTCGCCCGCGCCGTTGGCGTTGCCCAGGAGCACCTCGTCGGCGCTCTCCTGGCCGGTCCGCTCGACCAGCGCCGCGACGACGTGCGCGGCCAGGTCGTCGGGGCGCACCTTGGCCAGCGCGCCGCCGTGGCGGCCGAACGGCGTGCGGACGGCGTCGACGATGTAGACGTCCTTCATGCGGTGACCTCCGCGTCGGTACGGTTGCGCAGCTCGTCCAGGCCCACGCCCGGCGCGCTCTCGACCAGGGCCAGCCCCTGCTCGGTGACGTCGAGGACGCCGAGGTCGGTGATGATCCGGTGCACGCATCGCCGGCCCGTCAGCGGCAGCGAGCACTCCTCGACGATCTTGGGTGAGCCGTCCTTGGCGTTGTGTTCCATGATCACGATGACCTTGCGCGCCCCGTGCACCAGGTCCATGGCCCCGCCCATGCCCTTGACCAGCTTGCCGGGGACCATCCAGTTGGCCAGGTCGCCGCGGGCCGAGACCTGCATCGCGCCGAGCACGGCCACGTCGATGTGACCCCCTCGGATCATGCCGAACGACAGCGAGGAGTCGAAGAACGACGCGCCGGGGAGCACGGTGACCGTCTCCTTGCCCGCGTTGATCAGGTCGGGGTCGACGTCGGCGGGCGCGGGGTACGGGCCGACGCCGAGGATGCCGTTCTCGGAGTGGAGGACCACGTCGACGCCCGGCGGCAGGAACGACGGGATGCGGGTGGGCAGGCCGATGCCGAGGTTGACGTAGTCGCCGTCGCGCAGCTCGGCCGCCGCCCGCGCGACCATCTGGTCACGGGTCCAGCTCATTCGGTGACTGTCCTTTTCTCGATGCCCTTGTCGGCGGCCTGCTGCGGAGTGAGGGCGAGCACGCGCTGCACGAACACGCCGGGCAGGTGGACCTCGTCGGGGTCGATGTGCTCGGCCAGCTCCTCGACCTCGGCGACGGTGACGCGCCCGGCCATGGCGGCCAGCGGGTTGAAGTTCCTGGCGGCGCGGTGGAAGACCAGGTTGCCGGACCGGTCGCCCCTGGCCGCCCGGACCAGCGCGAAGTCGGTGCGGATGCCGTGCTCCAGGACGTACTCCCGGCCGTCGAACTCGCGCACCTCCTTCGGCGGCGAGGCGACGGCGACGGTGCCGTCGGGGTGGTGGCGCAGCGGCAGGCCGCCGTCGGCGACGGGGGTGCCGACCCCGGCCGGGGTGTAGAAGGCGGGGATGCCGCTGCCGCCGGCCCGCAGCCGCTCGGCCAGGCTGCCCTGCGGGGTCAGCTCGACCTCCAGGTCACCGCCGAGGTACTGCCGGGCGAACTCCTTGTTGTCGCCGATGTAGGAGGCGGTCACGCGGGCGATGCGCCCGGCGGCCAGCAGGATGCCGAGGCCGCCGCCGTCGACGCCGCAGTTGTTGGACACGACGCCGATGCCGGTCACGCCGGTGTCGTAGAGGGCCTGGATCAGCACGTTGGGGATGCCGCTGAGCCCGAAGCCGCCGACCGCGAACGACGCGCCGTCCCGCACGCCGGCCAGCGCCTCCGCGGCCGTCGCGACCACCTTGTCTCTCCGCACGACGCTCCGTTCAGCCGAGGATGTCCGCCGAGTGCCCGCCCGAAGGTGTTCGCTCTGCGAACTTTAGTTCACTATTATGGGTTCGAGTATCTGTAACCGGGGCGTTCCTGTCAAAGCCCCCACCTGGACGAGGAGTCGCCGATGGAACCGGCCGGGACCCTGGAGCGCGGCCTGGCCGTGCTGCGCGTGCTGGCCGCCGACCCCGGGCGGCCCATGCGCGCGACCGACCTCGTCCGCGCCACCGGGCTGGCCAGGTCCACGGTCGACCGCGTGCTGGCCACGCTCGTGCACCTCGGCCACCTGCGGGCCGAGGGCCGCGACGTGCTGCTCGCGCCGCCGCTGATGGCGCTGGGCGCGGCCTACCTGGCCTGCGACGGCCTCCAGGAGAGGCTGTCACCCCTGGCCGAGCGGCTGGCCGCCGAGCTGGAGGAGTCGGTCTCGCTGGCCGTGCCCGACGGCGACGGCGTGCGCTTCGTCGGCCAGTTCACCCGGCGGCGGACGATGTCGGTGGCCTTCCGGGTGGGCGACCTGCTGCCCGCCGGGCGGTGCGCGGCCGGGCTGGCCCTGCTCGACCCCGCCGCGCCGTGGGCCGAGGACGACCAGCTCATCGAGCCGGGGCTGATCGCGGTCGCGCTGCCCGTCCGCGACCCCGGCGGCACGGCGGTCTGCGCGGTCAGCGTGGTCAGCCACACCAGCAGGCACACGGTGGCGGGGCTGCGCGAGCACGCCCTCCCCCGGTTGCGCGCGACGGTGGCGGACATGGAGGCCGTCCTGGCGGCCCAGGCCGCCCGCCCCCGGGAGCCGCGCCGCGCGCCCGCCGGGCTGGACGGTTCGCGGGCCGTCAAGGAGGAGCTGGGCATGGGCTATCTGCAGTCGCTCGCCCGCGGCCTGGCCGTGCTGGTCTCGCTCGGGTCGGCGCGCGGCGGCTGCACGCTGGCCGAGTCCGCCAGGGTGACCGGCCTGCCCCGGGCCACCGTCCGGCGCGCGGTGCAGAGCCTGCAGGGCCTCGGCTACGCCGCCGCCGTGGGCGACCGCCACGTGCTGCTGCCCAAGGTGCTCGAACTGGGCTACGCCCACCTGTCGGGGCGTACGTTCGGCGAGGTGGTCCAGCCGCACCTGGCCGACCTGGTGGCGCGCGTCCGCGAGTCGGCGTCGGTCGCGGTGCTGTCCGGCGACGACGTGCTCTACGTGGCCCGGGTGCCCACGGTCAGCATCATGAGCGTGGACATCACGGTCGGCACCCGCTTCCCGGCGTACGCCACGTCCATGGGCCGGGTGCTGCTGGCCGGGCAGCCCGCCGCGCGGGTGGCCGCCATCGAGCCGAAGCCGCTGTCCCGGCACACGATCACCTCGCCGGACGGGCTGGCCGCGGCCGTGCGGCAGGCCGCCGCCGACGGCTACGCGCTGGTGGACCAGGAGCTGGAGGAGGGCGTGCGGTCGATCGCCGTCCCCGTGCGCGGGCCGGACGGACGCGTGGTGGCGGCGGTCAACGTGGCCACGCACGCCGGCCGGGCCAGCCGCGACCACCTGCTGCGCGACGTGCTGCCCGAGCTCAGGCGGACGGCCGCGCGCATGGAGGCCGACCTCGCGCACACCGGCCGGCTCCCCTGACGGGCCTCCCGGCTGCCGGCCGGCTCCCTGGCGGGCCTTCCGGCTACCGGGTGGCCTCGGCGCGGGCCTCGCTCGGGGTCAGGCCGTACCGGGCGCGGAAGAGGCGGGCGAAGTGGGCCTGGCTGGAGAAGCCCCAGCGGTGGGCCACGTCGGCGATCGTGGTCTCCAGCGCGCGCGGCCCGGTCAGCTCGGCGTGCGCCCGGACCAGCCGCCGCTCCACGATGTGCCGGGCGGGCGTGCGGCCGGTGGACTCGAAGATGCGCGCCAGGTGCCGCACGGAGATGCCCATGACCCCGGCCACCTGCGCCGCCCCCAGGCAGGGGTCGTGCAGGTGCCGGTCGATGTAGTCCTCGGCCACGATGAGCTGCGACCGGTAGGCGTCCGGCCCGGGACGCCCGCCCGTGCGCTCCTCGGCGAGCTGCCTGAGCAGGTCGAGCACGGCCCGCTCGGCCTCGGCCGGGTCGGGCGCGGAGCGCAGGGCGGCCAGGCCGCCGATCATCGAGCGCAGCGCGGCCACGAGCACGCCCTCCCGCGCCGTCGCCCTGCCGAACACCATCGGCCCCGGCAGCCCGCCCGCCACGCACGCCTGCGCGAACAGCTCGCGCGGGACGTCCACCAGGATCTGCCGCATCGAGGAGGAGAACCCGAACAGGTACGGCCGGCGCGTGTCGTAGACGACCAGCTCGCCCGCCGTGGCGGCCAGGCAGCCGTTCTCGTGCAGGAACACCGCCTCGCCCTTGAGCAGCAGGGTCGCGAACACCGAGTCCTTCGGCGTGGACCTGACGGTCTGCGGGCTGCGCTCGATCGCGTGGGCGTTCCCGGCGATCTCGGCCAGCCGCAGCCCGGCCAGCTCGATGTTGGTCTGCCTGGCCAGCAGGCCGTGCTCGGAGTACGACGTGCACGACAGGCCCACCAGCGCCCTGCGGTTGTAGTCCTCCCAGAAATGGATGCGCTCGGCGGGTTCGACGTGCTCGGTCGTGGCCTGGGAGATCACGGAGACGGCGGACAAGGCGACCCTCCTCGCGTTCGTGCCGGTCAGGGGACACACAGCTTAGGTGAGATGTCACACAGCCAGATAGCCTCCGTCCACGGGGACGACCGCCCCGGTGACGTACGACGCGGCCGGCGAGCACAGGAACGCCACCACCGAGGCGACCTCGCGCGGCCTGCCCAGCCGCCCGCCGGGGATGCGGGCCAGCACCTGGGCCAGGGCCGGCGGGTCGTCGAGCACGCCCCGGGCCAGCGGGGTGACCACGAAGCCGGGGGCGACGGCGTTGACCCTGATGCCGTCGGCGGCGTACTCGGCCGCCAGCGACTTCGTGAGCTGGGAGACGCCGCCCTTGCTGGCGCTGTAGGCGGGCCGGTCCCGGCTGCCGAAGAAGGCGAACATGGAGGAGACGTTCACGATCGCGCCGCCGTGCTCGGCCAGCGCCGGGCGGGCGGCCTGGCAGGCGACCATGGTGGCGGTCAGGTTGACCTCGATGACGCGCTGCCAGCGGGCCAGGTCGTACTCCTCGCGGTCGTGGCTGACGCCCGCGCAGTTGACCAGCGCGTCGAGCGGGCCGCCGGCCGACAGCAGGCGGGCCAGGCCGCCCCGGTCGAGCACGTCGTGCTCCACCACCCGGACCAGCGGGTGCGCGGGCAGTTCGGCCGGGTCGGCGGGCGGCAGGCCGAGCGCGGTCACGGCGGCGCCCAGCTCGGCGAGGAGCACGGCGGTCGCCGCGCCGATGCCGGACGTGCCGCCGGTCACGAACGCGTGCCGCCCGGCGAACAGCCCTGGGGCGAGTCCGTCGGTCACCGGAGCCGCCCCCCGTCCTGAGCGGGTCGTACCAGCACCTTGACCTGGTCCTCGCCGCGCAGCAGCGCCTCGAACCCGTCGCGCACCACGTGCTCCAGCGGGATGGTCGCGGTGACGATCGCGGCCAGGTCCACGCCCTCCTCGGCGACCATGCGGATCAGCTCCGGGTAGGCGTCGCGGTAGCCGACGCTGGTCACGATCGTCTGCTCGTTGTTGACCAGGGCGAAGGCGTCGAGGGAGACCGTGCCGGTCAGCCCGAGGAACACCACCCGGCCGCCGCGTCTGGTGGCGGCCAGGCAGGCGCGCAGCGTGCCCTCCGAGCCGACGGCCTCGAAGACGACGTCCGCAC
>NZ_JBSFGJ010000152.1:0-19795 GCF_053596515.1 Nonomuraea sp. NPDC001684 | reverse complement strand
GGAGATGGCCGCGGCGGCCAGCCCCAGCAGCGTGAGCGAGACCCACGACTCCGCGGCGACCAGCGGCGGCACGGCGTAGAGCAGGATCGCCGCGGCCACGGCCAGCACCGCGATCCTGCTCACCACGAACGCCGTGGTGAGCTCCCGGCGAGGCCGCGGGGACGCGGTGGTCCCCACGGCCTCGTGCACGTCCTGGGCCATGTCAGTTCTTGAGCGCGCCGTCGATGGCCTTCTGCGCGGCCGCGGCGGCCTTGGCGGCGTCGCCGCCCTTGACCACGGCGGTCTCCGCGATGCCGAACGGCTCCCAGATCGCGGCCATCTCGGGGATGGCGGGCATCGGCATGCCGCTCTTGCCGGCGTCCATGAACTTGGCGGCGTCGGGGTCGGCGGCCTGGACCTCCTGGAGGGCGGCGGTCAGCGCCGGGGGTCGCGGGTCGGCCTCGTACAGGGCCTTGGCGACGTCCTTGTTGGTGACGTAGTTGGCGACGAACTCCTGGGCCAGGGCCTTGCTCTTGCCCTTGGCCGCCACGAAGAACGACTGGACGCCGACGAACGGCGTGGCCGGCTTGCCGTCCTTGAACGCCGGGACGGGCGTGATGTCGTAGGAGACGCCGCCCTTCTTGACCTCGCTCATGGCCCACGGGCCGGAGATCAGGTAGGCGCACTTGCCGGCGGCGAAGTTGACGATGTAGTTCTCGTTGGTGACCGACGTCTTGAGCGCGCCGTCACCCTTCTCGCCGAGCTCCTTCAGCTTGCCGAACGCCTTGACCGAGCCCTCGGAGCCGAGCAGCACCTGCTTGGGGTCGGGGTCGCCGGAGGCGGTCTGGCCGAACAGCGCGCCGCCCGCGGAGGCGAACAGCGGGTAGGCGTGGAAGGCATCGCCCTTGACGCCGACGGGCAGGCAGAGCACCTCCTTGACCTTGCCGGCCTTCTTCAGCTCCTTGCCCTTGTCGATCATCTCGTCGAGCGTGGCGGGGGCGTCGGGGGCGAGCTTGGTGTTGCGGATCAGGGCGATGTTCTCCACCGCGTACGGGGCGCCGTACACCTGGCCGTTGAAGGTGACCGCCTTCATGGCGATCTCCGAGAAGGCCGCCTTCTGCTCGTCGGTCAGCGTGACGGGGTCGATGGCGCCGTTCTGGACGAGGTTGCCGATCCAGTCGTGCGCGCCGATCATGATGTCCGGGCCGCTGCCCTGCTGGGAGGCGGTCAGGAAGGTCATCTGGTTGTCCTTGCTGATCTCCTTCACCTCGACGGTCACGCCGTTCTCGGTGCCGAACTGGTCGGCGAAGGGCTTGAGCGGCTTGACCCGGCTCGGGTCGGCCCAGATGACCAGCGTGCCGCCCGCCGCGGAGGCCGGAGCCGAGGCCGAGGCCGAGCCGCTGGGCTGCGCCGACGGGGCGGTCGAGCCGGAGTCACCGCAAGCCGTGGCGGCGAACGCGAGGGTGGAGAGGGCTGCCACTCCCAGGACCCGAACACGCATGAGACCTCCCGAGGTCATGGAGGAGCGGCGACGCCTGCGTGCGCCGCCGCCGAAGATCGTTTTCCGCCGCTGTTCACGGCTTACGTTTCCGGGACGTTAGCGGCTCTTTGCAAGAATTGGAAGAACTTGCGAAAGAGCGTTACCGGAACCACATCCGACCCACGACCCGCTGACCTCGCCGCACCTCCGATAACGGGCGTACGGGGAATCTGCAACTTTCCGAAACTTGCACTTGACCTGTCGCAAGAACGCGCGACATCCTGCACCAGACATCACGGACATCGGGGGAAGGAAAGCCATGCTCGGCAACGACGACTGGTGGCGGGACGCCGTCGTGTACCAGGTCTACCCCCGGAGCTTCGCCGACGCCGACGGCGACGGCACCGGCGACCTGAAGGGCGTGCGGGAACGCCTGGGCCACCTCGCGCGACTGGGCGTGGACGCGATCTGGCTGAGCCCCTTCTACACCTCGCCCATGGCCGACGGCGGCTACGACGTGGCCGACTACCGGGACGTGGACCCGATGTTCGGCACGCTGGCCGACTTCGACGCCCTGATCGGCAAGGCCCACGAGCGCGGCATCCGGGTGATCGTGGACCTGGTCCCCAACCACTCCTCGGACCGGCACCCCTGGTTCCAGGCCGGCCTGCGCGACCGTTACATCTTCCGCGACCGGCCCAACGACTGGGAGTCGATCTTCGGCGGCCCGGCCTGGACCCAGGTCGAGGACGGCCAGTGGTACCTGCACCTGTTCGCGCCGGAGCAGCCCGACCTCAACTGGGACAACCCCGAGGTGCGCGCCGAGTTCCGCGACGTCCTGCGCTTCTGGCTGGACCGGGGCGTGGACGGCTTCCGCGTGGACGTGGCCCACGGCATGGTCAAGGCCGAGGGCCTGCCCGACGTGGGCCCGAAGGAGGGCCGCCAGGCCGAGATGCTGGGCGACGAGCAGGTGCCCTACTTCGACCAGGACGGCGTGCACGACATCTACCGGGAGTGGCGGCCGATCCTCGACTCCTACCCCGGCGGGCGGATGGCCGTCGCCGAGGCGTGGGTGTCCTCGCCCGAGCGGCTGGCCCGCTACGTCGGGCCCGACGAGCTGCACCAGGCGTTCAACTTCGAGTTCATGATGGCCGACTTCCACGCCAAGTCGTTCCGTACGGTGATCGAGAAGTCGCTGGCGGAGGCCGAGCTGGTCGGCGCGCCCACCACCTGGGTGCTGTCCAACCACGACAAGCCGCGCCACGTCACCCGGCACGGCGGACTGGCCCGCGCCCGCGCGGCGACGCTGCTCATGCTGGCCCTGCCCGGCTCGGCCTACCTCTACAACGGCGAGGAGCTGGGCCTGCCCGAGGTCCTCGACCTGCCCGACGAGCTGCGCCAGGACCCGGCCTTCCGGCGCACCGGCGAGAGCCGCGACGGCTGCCGGGTGCCGATCCCGTGGACGAGCGAGCCGGGCTGCGGCTGGCGCGACCCGTGGCTGCCGATCCCGCCGTCGTGGACGCAGCTGTCGGCCGAGGCCCAGGAGCACGACCCGGACTCGACGCTGAACCTCTACCGGGCCGCGCTCCGGCTGCGCAAGCAGCACCCGGCGCTCGGCGGCGGCACGCTGCGGTGGCTGGAGGCCCCCGAGGACGTGCTGGCCGTCCAGCGCGACCCCGGCCTGGTCGTGATGCTGAACACCGGCGAGCGCCCGGTCGCCCCGGTCGTGCCCGGCACGGTGCTGCTGGCCAGCGGCCCGCTGGCGGCCGACGGCTCGGTCCCGCCGGACACCACCGTGTGGATCCAGCGTTGAGGTTGGGGGAACCTTTCCCTTGACGCGGCATTTGGCGGCAATGACGGTTAGTAGTCTCGGGGAGTGCCACCCCTGTGGGCCCGCTCCCTGCGCGGACGCGTCACCCTCATCGCGACGGCCGTAGCCGCCCTCGTGCTGATCCCCGTGGGCGTCGCCGGGTGCATCGTCTCGCGTTCGCTGGTGACGGCCGGCGTCTACCGGGACACGCGGGACACCGCCGAGCGGGTGGCCTCGGAGATGCGCGCGGGCGGGCTGCCGCAGGGCGCCACGATCCCGGTGCCCAACCCGTCCATCGACCTGATCCAGATCGTCGGCACCGACGGCCGCGTCCTGGCCAGCAGCGACGCGGCCAGGAACCTGCCGCCGCTCAGCGACGTGCGGCCCACCGCCGAGAGCCGGGTGGTCAACACCACCAACTGCCTGCCGACCGAGTGCGTGCACCTGTCGGCGGTCAAGGCCGGCATGTCGGAGGACTCCCCCATCGTCTACGCCGGCCGCAGCACCCCGGAGGTGCTGGCCTCGCAGACGCTGGAGGTGATCGTGTTCTCCCAGGTGGCGGTGCTGATCGCGCTCACCGCCTGGGCGACCTGGCTGGTCACCGGCCGCGCGCTGCGCCCGGTGGCGACCATGCGCGCCGAGCTGGACGCGGTCAGCGCCGGCGACCTGAGCCACCGGGTCACCCAGCCGGGCGGCGAGGACGAGGTCGCCATGCTGGCCAAGGCCGTCAACAACACGCTGGCCCGATTGGAACGTTCCGCGCTGCAGCAGCGCCAGTTCGCCTCCGACGCCTCCCACGAGCTGCGCACCCCGATCGCCGGGCTGCGCGCCCAGCTGGAGAGCGCCCAGCTCTACCCGGAGGACACCGACGTCGAGGCGCTGGTGGACAGCGCCCTGCGGGACACCGACCGGCTGGAGGCGATCATCACCGACCTGCTCCTGCTGGCCAGGATCGGCTCCCGGGTGGACGTGGCCAGGGAGCCGGTGGACCTCGCCCAGCTCGTCCGGCAGGAGCTGGCCGTGCGCAGCGACAAGCTGCCCACCCGGCTGGAGCTGACCGAGGGCGTGGTGGTCGAGGGCGTGCGCCTGCAACTGGCCAGGGTGCTGACGAACCTGCTGGACAACGCCCAGCGGCACGCCGAGACCATGGTGCGGGTCGTGGTCACCAGGGAGGCGGGCCCGGCCAGGGGCGGCACCGCCGTGCTGGCGGTGGAGAACGACGGCCAGGAGATCCGCGAGGCCGACCGCGAGCGCATCTTCGAGCGGTTCACCCGC
Organism: Nonomuraea sp. NPDC001684; assembly: GCF_053596515.1. NCBI lineage: Bacteria > Bacillati > Actinomycetota > Actinomycetes > Streptosporangiales > Streptosporangiaceae > Nonomuraea > Nonomuraea sp. NPDC001684. Next base: position 15,251 of record NZ_JBSFGJ010000152.1, on the reverse strand, counting down.
CTCGACGCCGCCCGCAGCCGCGACTCCGGCGGCACCGGGCTCGGCCTGGCCATCGCCAGGGACGTGGCGATGGCCCACCGGGGCAGCGTGCGGGTGGAGGACCGTCCGGGCGGGGCGCGGTTCGTCCTGCGGCTTCCCGCCATCTGATGTCGAAAGCGTAGATTTCCGGCAGCCGGTTAGTGGATCATGCCCTCATGACGCAAGAAGTCCCCCAGGGCGTGGATCCTCACATCCCCAACACCGCGCGCATGTACGACTACTTCCTGGGCGGAAAGAACAATTTCCCGGCCGACCGTGAGCTGGCCGAGCTGGTGCTGAGCGCGATGCCGGAGGTCAGGGACGGCACGCGGGAGAACCGGCTGCTGATCGGCCGGGTGGTGCGGTACCTGTGCGAGCAGGGTGTCACCCAGTTCCTCGACCTGGGCTCCGGCCTGCCGGCCGCCGAGAACGTGCACGAGGTGGCGCTGCGGTACGCGCCGCAGGCCCGCGTGGTCTACGTGGACAGCGACCCGGTGGTGGCCGCCCACGGGCGGGCCCTGCTGGCCGGCCCCGAGCAGGTGGCCATGCTGCACGGCGACGTCCGGCGCCCGCGGGAGGTGCTGGACAGCCCCGAGGTGCGCGGGCTGCTGGACTTCGGCAGGCCCGTCGCCGTGCTCATGATGTTCCTGCTGCACCTGATCCCCGACACCGACCACCCGCAGGGCTTCGTGGCCGCCTACCGCGACGCGCTCGCGCCCGGCAGCTACCTGGCCCTGTCGCACGTCGGCACCGACCACGCGCCCGAGCGGGTGGCCCGCGTCAGCCAGTTCTACCGGCGGGCCAACGCGCCGTTCTGCCCGCGGCCGGGCAAGGAGATCGCCGCCTTCTTCGGCGACTTCGAGCTGATCCCGCCCGGTCTGGCCACGGGCAAGGGGCCGGAGCTCGGTTTCCCGTTCACCGACCCCGAGAGCCCGCCCTTCTACGACGACGACTTCGCCCGCATGGGGTACGCGGGCATCGGCCGCAAACCCTAGAGCTGCGAGCGCCGAGAACCGGCAACCCTAGACGCGCGCGGCCTGCCGATCGGGCTCCGGCTCGGGGCGGTCGTCCTCCTCGTCGATCAGCGTGGACTCGTCGAAGGGCGCCCGCCCGGCCAGCACCTCGGCGGCCCGCTCCCGGTCGAAGTCGCCGGTCCAGGTGCCGACCACGACGGTGGCCACGGCGTTGCCCGCGAAGTTGGTCAGCGCCCTGGCCTCGGACATGAACCGGTCGATGCCGACGATGAGGCCGACGCCGTCCACCAGCTCGGGGCGGTGCGACTGCAGGCCGCCGGCGAGCGTGGCCAGGCCCGCCCCGGTCACGCCCGCGGCGCCCTTGGAGGCGACCATCATGAACAGCAGCAGCGAGACCTGCTCGCCGACCTGCAGCGGCGCGCCGGTGGCCGAGGCGATGAACAGCGTGGCCATGGTGAGGTAGATGGCGGTGCCGTCGAGGTTGAAGGAGTAGCCGGTCGGCACGGTGATGCCGGCCACCGTCCGGCTCACGCCGAGGTGCTCCATCTTCGCGATCAGCCGCGGCAGCGCCGTCTCCGACGACGACGTGGACAGGATCAGCAGGAACTCCCGGCCGAGGTAGCGCAGCAGCGACCACAGGTTGACCCGGGCCACCAGCCACAGCAGCGCGCCCAGCACCACGCCCACGAACAGCAGGCAGGTGACGTAGAAGGCGATCATGATGATGGCCAGGCTCTTGAGCGCCTCGATCCCGGTGGCCCCGACCACGGCCGCGATGGCCCCGAACGCGCCGACCGGCGCGGCCCACATGACCATGGCCAGGATGCGGAACACCAGCCGCTGGACGTGCTCGACGCCGCGCAGGATCGGCGCGCCCCGCTCGCCCATGGCCTGCAGCGCGAACCCGGCCAGCAGCGCCACCAGCAGCGTCTGCAGGACCGAGCCCTCGGTGAAGGCCGACACCAGCGTGACGGGGATGATGCCGAGCAGGAAGTCGACCCCGCCGGTGGCCTCGCCCTTGGCCGCCTCGGCCTCGGCGGCCTGCCGGGCGGCGTCGGTCAGGTGCAGCCCGGAGCCGGGGTCGATGACGTTGCCGACCAGCAGGCCGATGACCAGGGCGACGGTGGACATCACCATGAAGTAGCCGAGCGCGAGGCCGCCCACCTTGCCGACCTTGGCGGCCTGGCGTACCGAGCCGATGCCGAGCACGATCGTGCAGAAGATGATGGGGCTGATCAGCATCTTGATCAGCGCCACGAACCCGGTGCCGAGGGGTTTGAGCTCCTTGCCCGCCTCCGGCCAGACGAACCCGACCAGGATGCCGAGCAGGACCGCCACGATGACGGCCAGGTACAGATAACGCGTGCGATCACGCATGAGGGGTCTCCACCGCTTGGGAAAAAGGGGCTGGTCGTGCGACTATGCGGCTCGCTGTGACCCACGTCACGATTGAGTAAGTTTCGTTCACGCAAGGAGGGCTCATGCGCCGCTGGAGCCTGGCGGGCCAGATGCTGGCCCTGCAATTGGTCGTGGTCGCGGTCGCCGTGACGGGCTGCGCGGTGCTCGCGCTGGTGCAGGCCCACCGCCTGCTCACCGAGGAGGCGGGCGCCACGGCCAGGGCCGTGGCGGTCAGCGTGGCCGCCGCGCCGGGCGTGGCCGCCGCCCTCGACAGCCCGGAGCCGACCCTGGCCCTGCAGCCGTACGCCGAACGGGTGCGCAAGGAGACCGGCGTCGACTTCGTCACCATCATGAAGCCGGACGGCACCCGCTACACCCACCCGAACCCGGCCGAGATCGGCCGGCGCTTCCTCGGCCACACCGGGCGGGCCCTGGCCGGCCGGACGTTCGTCGAGACCTACACCGGCACGCTCGGCCCCTCCAAGCGGGCCGTGACGCCCGTGTGGTCCGGCGGCCGGGTCCGGGCCCTGGTCAGCGCGGGCATCACGGTCGACCGGATCAGCGCCCGGCTGCGCGACCAGGTCGCCTGGAGCGGCCTGGTCGCCGCCCTCGCGCTCGGCCTCGGCGCGGCCGGGACGTGGCTGGTCACCGTACGGCTGCGCCGCCAGACGCACGGGCTCGGCCCGGTGGAGCTGGGCCGCATCCACGACCACCACGACGCCGTCCTGCACGCCGTGCGGGAGGGCCTGCTGCTGGTCGGCGGCGACGGCACGCTGACGCTCTGCAACGACGCCGCCCGGCAGCTCCTGGACCTGCCGCCGGACGCCGAGGGCCGGCACCTGGCCGAGCTGGGCCTGCCGGCGCTGCTGGAGGGCCACGAGGAACGCGTGCACCTGGCCGGCGACCGGGTGCTGGCCGTCAACGGCGCGGCCAGCAGGCTCGGCACGGTGGTGACCGTACGCGACCACACCGAGCTGCAGGCGCTGGCCGGGCAGCTCGACGCCGAACGCGGCTTCGCCGACTCGCTGCGCTCGGCCGCGCACGAGGCCGCCAACCGGCTGCACACCGTGATCACGCTGGTCGAGCTCGGACGCACCGAGCAGGCCGTCGCGCTGGGCACGGCCGAGCTGCGCGCGGCGCAGGAGCTGACCGACCGGGTGGTGGGCGCGGTGCGCGAGCCGGTGCTGGCCGCGCTGCTGCTCGGCAAGAGCGCCGAGGCGGCCGAACGCGGCGGCGAGCTGGTGCTCACGCCCGACAGCGACCTCGACGACCTGGGCCTGGACCCGCGCGACCTGGTGACGATCGTCGGCAACCTGGTCGACAACGCCCTCGACGCGGCCACCAGGGTCGAGGTGCACCTGAGCGCGGACGGGGACGGGGTGGTGATCAGGGTGGCCGACGACGGGCCGGGGCTGACCGCGCCGGAGGCGTTCGCGAAGGGCTGGACCACCAAGGGCGACGGCCACGGGCTCGGGCTGGCGCTGGTCGGGCAGGCGGTGCGGCGGCTGGGCGGCACGATCGAGGTGGCCGGGTCGGCGTTCACGGTGCGGCTGCCGGTCCCGGAGCGGGTCCGATGAACCGGCCGGACACCGGGCCCGGAGCGGGCGCGGCGAGCGGGCCGGACGGGCCGGTCTCCGTGCTGATCGTGGAGGACGAGGAGATCACGGCCGAGGCCAACCGGGTCTACGTCGAGCGGGTGGCCGGGTTCGAGGTGGCCGGGGTGGCGCGTTCGGGCGGCGAGGCGCTGCGGTTCCTGCGCGGCCGGCCGGTCGACCTCATCCTGCTCGACTTGTACCTGCCCGACATGCACGGCCTGGAGGTGTGCCGCGCCGTGCGGGCCGGCGGGCTGCTGTGCGACGTCATCGCCGTCACCTCGGCGCGCGACCTGGCGACGGTGCGCTCGGCGGTGTCGCTGGGCGTCTCCCAGTACCTTCTCAAGCCGTTCACCTACGCGACCCTGGCCGAGAAGCTGGCGCGTTACGCCCGGTTCAGGCAGGACACCGGCGTGATCGTCGCCCAGGGCGACGTCGACCGGGTGCTCGGCACCCTGCGCGGCAGCTCCGAGCTGCCCAAAGGGCTGGCCCGCGACACCCTCGACGCCGTGTCGGCGCGGCTGCGCGAGCGGCCCGGCGGCAGCACCGCGCAGAGCGTGGCGCAGGCCGTCGGGGTGTCCCGGGTGACCGCCCGCCGCTACCTGGAACACCTGGTCGAGCTGGGGACGGCGGTGCGCGTGCCGCAGTACGGCGGGGTGGGCCGGCCAGAGTTGCTCTACCGGATCCCCATGGAAAGTTAATGGCGGTGACGCTGCCCGTTCAATCCGGGCCCTTAGCTTCTGGGTGCGATCCGATGCACTGAGGAGAAGTCACTTGCGAGTCCTGGCCGTTGTTCCCGCCCGCGGAGGTTCGGCGGGCGTTCCCCTGAAGAACCTCGCCCTGGTCGGGGGCGTCCCGCTGGTCACCCGCGCGGTACGGGCGTGCCTGCGGGCCGAGCTCGTCGACCAGGTCGTGGTCAGCACCGACCACCCGCAGATCGCCGAGACCGCCCGCGCGGCGGGGGCGACCGTGGTGGAGCGGCCCGAGGAGCTGAGCGGCGCGACCGCCTCCAGCGAGTCGGCCGTGCTGCACGCCCTGGACGCGCTCGGCGCGGACCCGGACGTGGTCGTCCTGGTGCAGTGCACCAGCGCGTTCATCGACCCCGAGGACCTGTCGGCGGCCGTGCGCAAGGTCCTGGACGGCGAGGCCGACTCGGTCGTGTCCGGGCTGCCGACGCACGAGTTCCTGTGGACGGCCGCGGGCGCGGGCGTCAACCACGACCCCGCCGTGCGGCCGCGCAGGCAGGACCGCGAGCCGCAGTTCCGCGAGAACGGCGCCTTCTACGTCATGCGCACCGCCGGCCTGCGCGAGCACGGCCACCGCTTCTTCGGCGAGGTCGCCGTGCAGCCGGTGCCGCCGCAGCACGCCATCGAGGTCGACGACCCCGAGGACCTGGAGCTGGTGCGCGCCCTGGCGCCGTTCATCGACAAGCCCGAGCCGATCGACGTGGACGCGGTCATCACCGACTTCGACGGCGTGCACACCGACGACCGCGCCTACATCGACTCCGACGGCCGGGAGATGGTCCTGGTCAGCCGCTCGGACGGGATGGGCGTCTCGCTGCTGCGCCGCTCCGGGGTCAAGGTGCTGGTGATGTCCACCGAGCAGAACCCGGTCGTGGCCGCCCGCGCCCGCAAGCTGGGCGTGCCCGTGCTGCAGGGCCTGGCCGAGAAGCGCATCGTGCTGCGCGACTGGCTGGCCATCGAGGGCCTGGACCCGGCGCGCGTGGCCTACGTCGGCAACGACGTCAACGACCTGGGCCCGATGGCCGAGGTCGGCTGGCCGATCGCCACCCCCGACGCGCACCCGCGCGTGCGCGCCGCCGCCCGCGTGGTGCTGACCAGGCCCGGCGGCTCCGGCGCGGTGCGCGAGCTGTGCGACCTGGTGGTGGCCGCCCGGCCCGAGCCGCCCGTCGCCGAGGCCAAGGCCCGGCCGCGGCTCGGCCCGGTCGCGATCGGCGACGTGCTGGTCGGCGACGGCGAGCCGGTGTACGTGATCGGCGAGATCGGCATCAACCACAACGGCGACCTCGACCTCGCCCGCCGGCTCATCGACGTGGCGGCCGACGCGGGCTGCCAGGCGGTCAAGTTCCAGAAGCGCACCCCCGCGATCTGCGTGCCCGAGGAGCAGAAGGGCCAGATCAGGCAGACGCCGTGGGGCGAGATGACGTACCTGGAGTACAAGGAGCGCACCGAGTTCGGCCACGACGAGTACCGGCAGATCGCGAAGTACTGCGACGAGCGCGGCCTGCACTGGTTCGCCTCGCCGTGGGACGTGCCGTCCGTGGAGTTCCTGGAAGACATGGACGTGCTGACGCACAAGATCGCCTCGGCCAGCGTCGCCGACCACGAGCTGCTGCGCGCCCTGGCGGCCACCGGCAAGCCGCTCATCCTGTCCACCGGCATGTCCACGCTGTCGGAGATCGACCAGGCGGTCGAGATCCTCGGCACCGACCGGCTGATCATGATGCACGCCACCTCCACGTACCCGCTGCCGCCGGAGGAGGCCAACCTGCGCACGATCACCACGCTCAAGGAGCGCTACGGCGTGCCCGTCGGCTACTCCGGGCACGAGCGCGGCCTGCAGATCTCGCTGGCGGCGGTCACCCTGGGCGCGGTCTGCGTCGAGCGGCACATCACGCTCGACCGCACCATGTGGGGCTCCGACCACGCCGCCTCGCTGGAGCCGTCGGGGCTGGAGCACCTCGTCCGCGACATCCGCATCATCGAGCAGGCCATGGGCGACGGCGTCAAGCGTGTCTTCCCCGGCGAGGAGGCGCCCAAGGCCCGGCTGCGCCGGGTGACCGTCTGAGTCATGACGCCGACCACTCTCTCCGTCGTCGTGCCGGTGCGTGACGGTGAGCGCTTCATCGCCGACGCGCTCACCTCGCTCGCCCGCAACGCCCGGCCCGACTTCGAGTTCATCGTCGTGGACGACGGCTCCGTGGACGCCACCCCGGACATCATCGCCGACTTCGCCCGCGACCTGCCCGGCCTGGCCGTGCTGCGCAACCCCGCCCCCGTGGGGCTGGCCGACGCCCGCAACACCGGGCTGTCGGCCGCCTCGGGGCGGTTCGTCACGTTCATGGACGGCGACGACTGGCTGGCGCCCGGCTACCTGGCCGGGCTGGTGGCGGCCATCGACGGGCTCGGCTGCGACTTCGTGCGCGTCGACCACGTCCAGGTGGAGGGGCGCAGGCGGGTGGTGCACCGGGCCCCGCTGTCGCGCCGCGGCGTCGTGCTCGACCCCCGCTCGGCGATCCTGCCGGCCGGGGAGCGGACCATGGTGGACTACCCGTACGCATGGGCCGGGGTCTACCGGCGTTCGCTGCGGGACCTGCTGCACTTCCCCGGCTCGCTGCACACCGCCGAGGACCGGCCGTGGATCTGGCGGCTGCACCGGGAGGCGGCCACGTTCGCGGTCGTGCCGATGGCCGGGGTGTTCTACCGGCGGCTGGTGTCCGGGTCGCTGACGCAGGTCGGCGACGAGCGGCAGCTGCACTTCTTCGACGCCTTCGAGCTGGTCCTCAAGGACCTGGAGCCGGAGTTCCTGCCGAAGGCGGCGCGCAACTTCTGCGCGCTGCTGGCCCACCACCTGGAGCTCGCGGGCCGGTTCACGCCCGCGCTGCGCGCCCGGTTCGAGGAGCGGGGCGCGCAGATGGTCCGCGGCCTGCCGATCGCCCTGGTGGCCGACGCCGTGTCGCGGATGGCCGTCGAGCGGGAGGCCGTGCTGCGCGCCCTGGTGCCCGACATCCCCCCCAGCCCCCACGTCCGGATCCGCCGGGATCGGGAGGACTCCTGATGAAGGTCTTCTACGCCTCGACGCTGTTCGGCGCGATGTCGCTGGCCGCGGCCATCGACGACGGCCGCTTCGGCGCGGGCCGGCGCGTGCTGATCGTGTCGAACAACGCGGCGATCCCCGAGGTGTCGGTGCCGCTCGACGGCACGCCCGGCTTCGCCGCCCTGCGCTCGCGCTTCGACGAGGTGCACTCCTGGAACGAGCTGATCGCCCCGCTGCACCCCTCCGACTGGCGGGCGCGGATCATCGAGGTGCCGATGTTCGAGCGGCTGATCCGCTCCCACCTGGCGCTGGACGACGTCGAGGAGCTGGTGCTGGAGTCGATCGCGGTGCCGCCCGCGCGCACGATCGCCGGCCTGGTGCGCGACTGCCCGATCACCGTCTACTCCGACGGCCTGATGAGCTACGGGCCGACCCGTGACCCGCTGCCCGCGGAGATCTCCCGGCGCATCGAGCGGCTGCTCCACCTGGACCTGGTGCCCGGCCTGACCCCGCTGCTGCTCAGCGAGTACGGCGTGCCGTCCGTGGTGCTGCCCGAGGAGCGCTTCCTCGCGGTCGTGGACGAGGTGGCCGCCACCGCTCCGGACCTGCGCGCCGGGCAGGCGGTTGTCCTCGGCCAGTACCTGTCGGCGCTGGAGATCGTCACGCCGGAGGAGGAGGCCGGGCTGCACGCCTCGATGCTGCGCGCGCTGGCCGCCCGCGGCTGCACCGACGTGGTGTTCAAGCCGCACCCGGCCGCCGGACGCCGGCACGCGCAACTGCTGCGCGCGGCGGCCGGGCCGCTGGGGGTGCGGCTGACGGTGGCCGGGGAGAGCGTGCCGGCCGAGGTGTGCTTCGCCACGCAGCGGCCCGAGCTGGTCGTGGGCTGCTTCTCCACCGGCCTGGTGACCGCCCGGCGCTACTTCGGCCTGCCGGTCGCCTCCTTCGGCACCGGCCTGGTGCTGGACCGGCTGACGCCGTACGAGAACAGCAACCGGGTGCCGGCCACGATCGTGGACGCGCTGCTGCCCCGGCTGAACGCCGACGGCGTGATCGACGAGCCGCCGCGCACGGACCTGCCCGCGCTGGTGCGCGCGGTCGGCTACTGCATGCAGGCCGACGCCTATCCCGAGCTGCGCCCGTCGGGCCCGGGGTTCGACGGGGCCTTCGACGGGCGCTACTTCAAGCGCAAGCGCCTGGAGACGCTGGGGCTGGCCGAGCCGCCCTCGGCGCTGTCCAGGCTGCGCAGGAAGATCAGGTCAGCGATCTGAGGTAGCGGCGCACCCGCCGCTTGGCCCGGTAGCCCGCCCGCAGCATCGTGGGCGGCACCTCCACCCGCAACCTGGCCCGGCGGCGGGCCGCGGCGTGCTCGGGGCCGTCCAGCAGCGAGCGGGCGGCCGGGCGCGTCCCGTCCGCGGCCAGGCCGGTCAGCAGGGCCGCCCAGTCGTCGCGGCCGGCCGGGTGGAAGTAGTTGGCCTCGCACCAGCGCGGCTCGGCCGTGCGGAAGTCGCCCAGGGCCAGGTCGTCCAGCGTGCCGAGCAGGCCGCTGCCCTCGAACACCAGGTTGATCATCTCGGCGCTGACGCCGAAGTCGCTCAGCACCAGCGACGGCACGCCCATGGCGACGGCCTCCAGCGCGGCCGTCGAGCTGACCGTGACGAACCCGGCCGCCCGCGACAGCTGCTCGTGCATCGACCCGGCCGCGAACGTCAGCCTGCCCGGCTCGCCCATCTCGCGCCACAGCCGCTGGTAGTGGTGGCGTTCGTTGTGGGTCTGGCGTTCGTGCTCCAGGGCGCGCAGCTTGACCACGACCTCCAGGCCGGGCCGGCGGGCGGCCAGCTCGGCCAGCGCCGTCAGCACCCGCTCGCGCTCCTCCCGCGCCCGCGGCACCTTGGCCTGGGTGGCGAACACGACCCGGTCGCCGCCGCCGGACACCGCGCCGGGCCGCAGGAACGGCAGCCTGGCCAGCCCGACCGCCCCTCCCCCGCCGAGCCGGCCGGCGATCTCGGAGAACTCGGCCACCTCGCGCTCGCTGTGGACCACGAACAGGTCGCAGCCGCTGCGGAACAGCCACGCCTTCTCCGTGGCCGGCACCGAGATGCCGGGCAGCCCGCTGACGAACACCGGCCGTGCCCGGCCCGCCGGCCGCAGCCCGGCCAGCACGTCGGCCACCAGGACGTCCACCACCGGGCCCGTGCAGCCCACCAGGATCGCGTCGGGGCGGGTGCGCTCGGCCAGGCGGCGCAGCGAGCGCGCCGACAACACCGGGGGCGCCGCGCGCCCGCCCACCGCCGCCGCGATCTGCTCCGGCGAGGGCGCGATCGGGGTGCGCACCACCACCAGCTCGCTCTCGCAGCCCGCGGGCAGGTCGTCGAGCAGGCAGGCCGCCCACTTCAGATACGAGTCGGAGTCGGCTATCGCCAGCACCCTCACCTGGAAGCTCCTGTCAAATGCGATCGCAGGCCGGGGGCCGCCCTGCTCGTCCACCAGTCGTCGGGAACGTCCACGGGCTCGACCTCGACGCCGCGCGGGCCGAGCAGCACCCGCAGCGAGGTGATCGCGGTCGAGGGCAGGCTGAGCACCCGCTGCCCGGCGTCGAGGCCGCGCAACGTCAGCTCGGCCGGCACGCCCGCGTCGTGCACGGTGATGCCCGGACGTTCGCCGATCAGCGCCAGGTCGACGGGGTCCTCGCGGCGGTGCGGGTAGTAGGCCAGCGGCTCGCGTCCGGCCAGGTCGGTCAGCCAGCGCAGGTAGTGGTCGCGGTGGACCAGGCCGTTGCGGACCAGGGACGTGCCGAGGACGACCGTCCGCTCGGCGGGCCCCTGGGCGCTCGGCGGCTGGGCGCGCAGCCAGGCGAAGTCGTGGCGGACGAGGTCCACGCCCGCCCCCCGGACGGCGGCGACCAGCTCGTCGGGGACGGGCAGGGCGGTGAAGACCGACACCCGGCTCATCCGCAGCCGCAGCGCGGCGGCCAGGCCGAGCAGGGCGCGCGCCCGCGAGGGGGTCGCCCGCGCCCGCAGCAGCGGCCGGAACGGCCCGGCGGCCAGCAGTTCGAGCAGCCTGAGCGTGGCCAGGCCGTCGTCCACGACGACGATGTGGCCGGGGTCGGAGGTCAGCCAGCGCATCTGGACCTTGCCGGAGAACGCGTCGCCCACGGCCTGGACGCGGCGCGGCATGCGCTCGCGCGGCTCGTCCAGCACCAGGCCGGCGGGCAGGTCGAGGCGGCGCAGCTCCTTGCGGGTGGCGCGCAGCGGACGCAGGCCGGCGCGCGGCACGACCACGGTGTCCGGGCCGAGCAGCCCGGCATGGTGGGCCTCGACGGCGCACAGCATCTGGAGCGGAGACTCCACCCAGGCCGACGCCTGTCTGACCACTCTGTTTCCCCCAGCCGGTGGATGGCCTTGCACGACCCGCCTCAAGGTAGCCCGGCCTGCTTAAGCCGCAAGAAACGACACGTGAACAATGGAGGGTATGAACTCGCTGATGCTCAACACCGACGGTGTGCAGATACCACAGCTCGGCTTCGGCGTCTGGCAGGTCTCTGCCGACGACGCCGAGCACGCGGTGACGGCCGCGCTGCGCGCCGGATACCGGCACGTCGACACCGCCGCCGCCTACGAGAACGAGGAGGGCGTCGGCCGGGCCGTGCGCGCCGCCGGGGTGCCACGGGAGAAGGTGTTCGTCACCACCAAGCTGTGGAACGGCGACCACGGGCGCGCCGAGCAGGCCTTCGACGAGAGCCTGGCCCGCCTGGGCCTCGACTACGTAGATCTTTTCCTGATCCACTGGCCGGTCCCGGAGCAGGACAGGTACGTGCAGGCCTGGCGGGGACTGGAGAAGATCTACCGGGACGGCCGGGCCAAGGCCATCGGGGTCTCCAACTTCACGATCGCCACCCTGACCCGGCTGATGGAGGAGACCGACATCACGCCGTCGATCAACCAGATCGAGCTCCACCCGTACTTCCAGCAGCGCGAGATGCGGGCCTTCCACGAGGCCAACGGCATCCTGACCGAGGCGTGGAGCCCGCTCGGGCAGGGCAAGGGGCTGCTGGCCGACCCGGCGCTGCGCGTGCTGTCGGAGAAGTACGGCAAGACGCCCGCCCAGATCGTGCTCCGCTGGCACCTGCAGCTCGGCAACGTGGTGATCCCCAAGTCGGTCACGCCGTCGCGGATCGAGGAGAACATCGACGTGTTCGACTTCATCCTCGACGCCGAGGACATGGCGGCCATCGGCGCGATGAACGCGGGGCGGCGGATCGGGCCCGACCCCGACTCGTTCAACCTGACCTGAGCGCTCTACGATCTCGGTCGTGCGAGATTTCACCTGGGGAATAGCGGCGACCGGCGGCATCGCGCGTACCGTGGGGGCGGCCATCGTGGCCGAGCCCGGCATGCGGGTGGCCGCCGTCGGCTCGCGGAGCCCGCTCAGGGCGCGGGCGCTGGCCGACGAGCTGGGCGCGGAGTCGGCCTACGGCTCCTACGAGGCCCTGTGCGCCGATCCGGCCGTAGACGCGATCTACGTCGCCACGCCGCACGCCCAGCACCTGGAGGTGGCCGAGGCGGCCATCGCGGCGGGCAAGTCGGTGCTGTGCGAGAAGCCGCTGGCGGCCGACGTGGCCGACGCCGAGCGCATGGTGGCGCTGGCCCGCGCGGCCGGGGTCTTCCTCATGGAGGCCATGTGGATGCGCTTCAACCCGCTCATCCAGCGGGTGGCGGCCGATCCGCGCTTCGGCGAGATCCGGTCGGTGCGGGCCTCGTTCGGCTTCGCGCTGCCCTACGACCCCGCCCATCGGCTGTGGGCGCCGGAGCTGGGCGGCGGGGCCCTGCTCGACCTGGGGATCTACCCGTTCGGGCTGGCCCAGCTGCTGCTCGGCATGCCCGCGGAGCTGCGCATGGCCGGCTCGCTGGCGCCCAGCGGCGTCGACGCCGAGGCCGGCGGGCTGCTGCTGTACCCCGACGGGCGGCGGGCCCTGGTGGACGTGTCGCTGCTGGCACATCACGCCAACGACGCGAGCGTGGTGGGCACGTCGATGCGGGCCGACATCCTGGCGCCGTTCTGGGCGCCGCGGCGGGTGTTGCTGTCGGGGCCGTCGATGGAGACGGAGGAGCTGGTGCTCGACCCGGCCGACAACGGTTACGCGGGCGAGCTGCGCGAGGTGCGCGCGGCCACGAGCGAGGGCCGCACGGAGAGCGCGATCATGCCGCTTGACGAATCCCTTGCCATGATGGGGCTTCTGGCCGAAGCACGGGCCCAACTCTCCTAGCTGGACCTTTAGCCACTTGCCTAGCTCTTGCCCGATGTATTACCTTGTGGGGCATCTCGCGGCAGACGTCCGGTTTGTCCGGCTTTGTCCAACCATCGCAAGACATTTCACAGGATCGTCCTGTGACCGCTGAATCCGCCTCCGGGCGGAACCGGGGACCCACGTCCTTTGGGGTGAATCGGCACTTTGGTGCCGTAGGGCAGCTTCCACGTCCGAACCCGTCAGCTAACCCGGTAAGCGGCATGGAAGCAAGGAGTCAATGCCCTCGATGGCCACGCACCGTCCCATCCGTGCCCCGAAGATCACCTACGTCCACGCCGCGCTCGGCGCGGCCATCCTCGCCTCCGCCATCGGCGCCCACGCCACCGCCGCCGCCGCCGACAGCGCCGGCCCGGCCGCCGCGGCCGGGCACTCGGCCGTCGCGCCGCAGGCCGCCGCCCAGACCCGCAAGGCGGAGGAGACCCAGGTCAACGTCACCGCCCAGCAGGTCCTGGCGTTGGCCAAGGCCCAGGTCGGCACCTCCGAGAACGCCTACGGCGGCGGCACCAAGTTCCAGAAGTGGTACGCCGACTCCAAGCGCGCCGCCGAGACCATCGCCCGCGACGGCGGCACCCGCGCCATGTACCTGAACGCCCCCTGGTGCTCGATCTTCGTCTCCTGGGTCGGCGAGCAGACCGGCGCCCGCCCGCAGGTCGGCTGGGACGCCTGGACCGTGGCCCACGCCAAGTGGTTCGCCGCCAACGACCGCTGGGGAGCCGAGGCCAGGCCCGGCGCGGTGGTCTTCTTCTCCTGGGGCGGCAGCAAGAGCCTGGACGCCATCCAGCACGTCGGCTTCGTCGTCAAGGACAACGGCGACGGCACGATCTCCACGATCGAGGGCAACACCGGCAACGGCAAGGTCGAGGAGCGCGTCCGTCCGAAGTCGCAGGTCGTCGGCTACGGATACCCGCAGTACGCGAGCTGACCTCCGCCCGCTCCGAGCGCGCGCCCCGCACGAGGGACGCGCGCTCGCCGCGTCTCAGGGCCGGACCGCCGCCAGCGAGTAGAGGATCGGCAGGTGCGAGTCCCCGAACGGGAACCGGTACCGGCCGTCCGCGCCCTCGGGCAGCAGGCCGCGCGGGTCGAGGTCGGTCTCGACGTGCTCGCCCAGCTCGGCCACCGTGAACCCGGCCCGCGCCGCCGCCGTGACGATCTCGCCCACCGAGTACGGGTACTCCACCGCCTCGTGCGTTTCGGTCACCACCGCGGCGTCGGCGTACGTGCCGGTCACCGTCTCCCGGTGGGCCTGGCCGCCGCCGTAGGGCCAGTCGGCCACCAGCGGGTCGAGCGAGGCCACCGTCTGGTAGGCCGGATGCAGGTCGACCAGCACCAGCCGCCCGCCCGGCCGCAGCGCCATGGCCGCGCCGCGCATCCAGGCGTCCAGGTCGCCGATCCAGCACAACACGCCGTACGTGGCCACCGCCACGTCGAAGCCGCCGGCCAGCTCCGCCGGCAGCCGCTGCGTGTCGGCCTCCACGAACGTGGCCGCCAGCCCGGCCCTGGCCGCCAGGTCGCGGGCGCGGGCGACCGCCACCGGGGAGAAGTCGACGCCGGTCACCCGCGCTCCGAGACGCGCCCAGCTCAGCGTGTCCAGGCCGAAGTGGCACTGCAGGTGGAGCAGGTCCCGGCCGGCGACGTCGCCGGCCAGGCGGCGTTCGAGCGGGTAGAGGGTCTGCCGGCCGGCGAGGAAGGCGTCGACGTCGTAGAACCGGTCGGCCGAGGTGGAGCCGTGGACGCGGGCGCGCTCGTCCCACAGGGCCCGGTTGGGCACGGAGGCGTCTGGTGCGGGTTGGGGCATGGGGCGAGGATGGCACATCGGCCACCCGGCCGCACGACCGGTACGGTGCCCTGGAAGCGGACGGTCCGCGCCCGCGTGTCGATCCGGCCGGCGCCCGTTCGACGCTTCGGCGAGGCCGGCTCCGCCCGGGGGCCGCGGAGGGAAGGGACGGCAGGATGAAATTCATGATCGTCGGCAAGGCCAACGGGGAGACCGAGGCCGGGGCGCTGCCCAGCCAGGAGCTCGTCGACAACATGCACGCCTACAACGAGGCGCTGGCCAAGGCGGGGGTGCTGCTGGCCGCCGAAGGGCTCTACCCGAGCTCGCAAGGCGCGCAGATCGCCTACAGCGGCGGCCGGGCCACGGTGATCGACGGCCCGTTCGCCGAGGCCAAGGAGCTGATCGCGGGG
>NZ_JBSFGJ010000151.1:0-19809 GCF_053596515.1 Nonomuraea sp. NPDC001684 | reverse complement strand
GCTGCGCCAGGCCCGCGAGAACCTGGCCGAGGAGCTCGGCGTCGATCCAGGCCCGGCCCTGCGCGCGCTCGAACAGGACATCCTCCGCCAATCCGAGTCCCTGCACGCGCCCGAGGTCGTCGAACACGTCCAGGAACGGCCCGTGGCCGCGCAGGAGCCCTCGATCGTGGGCCGGGCCCGCGAGCTGGCCGCGCTGCGGGAGGAGGCCGTGCGGCCCTACCGGCGCACGGTCTGGCTGGGCGGCGAGCCGGGCGCGGGCAAGAGCGCGCTGGCCGAGGCGTTCGCGGCCGAGCTGGCCGAGCGCGGGTGGCGGGTCGCGTTCGGACGCTGCCCGGAGATCGACGGTGACGCGCCCCCCGCCTGGGCGTGGAGCGAGATCGTCCGGCAGCTCGCCGCCGTCCGGCCGCCCGCCGCCGCCGACGCGGCCCGCCTGGCCCCCCTCCTGAACGACGGCGTCGCCATCCAGAACCAGTTCCAGCTCGCCAGGGCCGTGGCCGGCTACCTGGCGGGCTGCGCGCCGCTGCTCGTGGTGCTCGAAGACGTCCACCGGGCCGACGGCGAGACCCTGCACCTGCTGCGGCACCTGGACCCCGCCGCGCGGATCCTGGTCGTCGCCACCTACCGCCCGGCCGAGACCACCGAGGACCTGTCCGCCACCCTGGCCGCGCTCGCCACCGGCAGCAGGCACGTCGAGCTCGCCGGGCTCGACGAGGCCGCCGTCGCCACGCTGCTCGAACGCCACTCCCAGCGCGCCGGCCTCGACCCCGCCACCGTCCGCACGGTCCTGGACCGCACGCTCGGCAACCCGCTGTTCGTCTGCGAGATCGCCCGCCTGCTGGCCTCCGAGGGGCCGCAGGCCGCCGAGGCGCTGCCGCCCGGCGTGCGCGACCTCATCCGCCGCCGCATCACCCGCCTGCCCGCGACCGCCCAGACCGTGCTGCGCAACGCCGCCGTCGTCGGCAGGGACGCCGACGTGGACGTGCTGATCGCGCTGCACGACGGCGACGAGGACACCGTCTTCGACGGCCTGGAGGCCGGCGTCATGACGGGCCTGCTGGCCGAGCCGGGACCGGGCCGCGTCAGGTTCACGCACGTCCTGGTCAGGCAGGCGCTGTACGAGGACACCGCGCGGATCCGCCGGACCAGGCTGCACGGGCGCGTGGTGTCGGTGCTGGAGCGGCTGCGGCCCAACGACGTGGCGGCCCTGGCGCACCACGCGCTTGAGGCCGCCGTGCCGGACGCCGTCCGGTACGCCAAGGCGGCGGCCGTCCAGGCGTCCGGCCTGCACGCGCACCGCGAGGCGGCGGCGCTGTGGCGCGCCGCGCTGGAGTTCGCCACCGACGACGCGACCCGGCTCGACCTGCTGTGCGGACTGGTGTCGGCGCTGGGCCACGCCGGCGACGTGCTGGGCGCGCTGGCCGCAAGGACGCGGGCCGTCGAGCTGGCCGCCCCGCACGGCGCGCTCGCCCGCGCGCTGACCTCCTACGAAGCCCCCGTGGTCTGGACGATCCAGGTGGACTCCCTCTACAACCGGGACTTCATGGAGGCCGTGGAACGCGAGCTGGCCGCCGGCCCCGACGACGAGACGCGCTGCCGCCTGCTGGCCGCGCTCGTGTTCGAGCTGGAGGGGCACGACGACGACCGCGTGGACGCCGCCGGCGCCGAGGCCGTGGCCCTTGCCCGCCGCCTCGGCCGTCCCGACCTGCTCTGCCTGGCGCTCAACGCCCGCTACTTCGCCGTGCTCAGCCCCGAACGGCGGGACGAGCTGGAGGCCGTCGGCGCCGAGCTGCTGGAGCTGGGCCGCACCCACCGGCTCGTCGGCTACCTCACGCTGGGCCACTGCGCGCTGCTCATGGCCGCACTCGGACGCACCGACCTGGAGGCGGCCAGGCGGCACGCCGACAGCGGCGTGGCGGTGTCCACCAGCGGCCAGCTCGGCATGTCGCTGGCCATCCTGGCGCTGTTCGGCGCGCTGCGGAAGCTGGTCGAGGGCGAGTTCGACGAGGCGGAGGCGGTTTACACCGGGCTCACCGAGCAGATGGCCGAGCGCGGCGGCGTCAACGCGCGGGCCATGGGCGCTCTCGGCAGGTTCGCCGTCCGGATGGCCCGCGGGAACGTCCGCGACTCCCTCGACGAGCTGGCCGCCATCCGGGAACGCGTGAACAGCGCCACCGTGCACGAGATCTACGCCGGGGCGCTGGCGGCCGCGGGCGAGCTGGACGCGGCCCGGCGGGTGTGGCGGCCCGAGTCGTGGTTGCCGCGCAACTACTACTGGCTGATGTGGCAGGCGCTGCGCGGCCAGACCGCCGTCGCCCTGGAGGACCGCGAGGTGGCCGCACGCTCCTACCGCGTCCTGCTGCCGTGGGCGGACGAGCTGGCCGGGATGAGCAGCGGGTCCGTCACGCTCGGGCCGGTCGCGCTGGTGCTCGGCGACCTGGCCGAGTTGCTCGGGCTGCCGGCCGACGGCCACTACGCGCAGGCTCTGCAGGTCGCCGAGCGCGTCGGCTCGCCCCACTGGGCGCAGGCCGCCCGCCGCCGGGCGCGCCGCTGAGCGGTCCCAGGAGGCTCACGGCGTGCCGAAGATCAGGCTCTGGCGGCGCCGGTGGCCGCGCCCCATGAGCGCGAGCAGCACCACGAGCACCGGCCCGGCCAGGCGCCGCAGCTCGGCCAGCTCCTCCGGCTGCGCGTACTGGGCGATCCTCGGCAGGTCGAACCGGGCGTCCCCGCCCTTCCTGACCTCGGTCTCGACCTTCTCCCAGTCCGCCTCCGAGACGTACTTGGCGACGACCGGGAAGATCAGCCGCTCCTCCTCCTCGATGTGCTCGTCCAGCAGGTCGGCGAGCGCGGCCAGGGACTTGGCCATCCGCCGGGCCGCCTGCCCGTCGGAGCCGAGCTGGGCCGCGGCCGTCGTGATCTCCTCCAGCAGCGGGTCGAGCGCCGCGTGGTCGTCGGTCAGGTCGCTCAGGTCCACCTCGGCGCCCGCCGAGCGCACGATGACCGGCCACAACACGTTGTCCTCGGCCTGGTGATGGTGGTGGATGCCCGCGCACAGCTTGGCGGTGAACGTCGCGATCGCCCGCAGCCGCTCCTGACCGGCAGGCTGCTCGCCGGCGGCGATCGCGCTCATCACCTCGGCCAGTCGGCGGGTGTCCCCGCGCATGGCCCGGTGCGTGATGCGGAAGCCGAGCATGTTGGGTGCCATTTCGGTGCTCCTTCTGTCCGTTTGGCACCAGCGTGGGACGCGGCTCTTAGACACCTCTTGGTGCCGACTTGGCATGGCGGTAACGCCTGTGGCGGACGGAAATTGAGAGACCCGGCGGCTAAGGTGTGCCGCTATGGACAGGCGATGGGTCGGCCTCGACGGCGTCGAGGTCGTGCCGGCGATGCGGGCGGGCCGGCAGGTGCTGCGGGTGCGCAGGAACGGGTGGCTGGTCGCCGACTGCCGTTCGGTGGCGGAGGTGGCCGCGCACGTCGACCTGGCCGATCTGTGCGAGGTGATCGATCTCGCCGCGCGCCGCGGATCCGGCGGCGCGGTGGAGGCCCGTACGAGTTCGCATCATGGCTGAGTGCCGTGTATGGTTACACCTGTCCGCAGCGAGCGGACAGGCCCCTATAGCTCAGTCGGCAGAGCGTCTCCATGGTAAGGAGAAGGTCAACGGTTCGATTCCGTTTGGGGGCTCTTGTAATGAGCAGATACGACGCCCGGCCAAGGTGACTTGGAGCCGGGCGTTTTTCGTTGTGCGGGTCGGGTTGAGATGCGCTTGTTTCGGGGCTTCAGCCGGCCCCAAGAAGGCTCCAAGCGCCGGCGTGTTCCATGACGGTCATGAGAAACATGTTCGCGGCCCGTGGTGTGCGCCGGGCGCTGGCTCTGATCCTGCTCTCCGTCTCGACCGTGCTGACGATCAGCGTGGCGAGCAGTCCCGCCTACGCGTGGAACCCGGCGAACGACGGCTGGCACAAATGCCTGATCGACGGCAAATGGATGTGGTGCAAGGACCTGTAGGTCCTGCGGGCGAGCCGCTCTTCCCCGTGCGGGGAGGGGCGGCTTTTCGGTTGTGCGGCTCTCATGCTCTGGCCTTCCGGGACGCGAAGGCGGGGAGGTCGATCACCTCGACCAGGTCGGCGAGGTCCACGTGGTGGACGATCTGGGCGATGGTGCCGTAGTAGCCGAGGAGGTAGCGGCGGCCGTTCACCGTCTGGGTGACCTTAATGCGTTGCCTCGCGCCGAGGGTGATGACCTCGACGAGGATGCCGCAGGGGCCGTGCCAGCGTGTCACGCCACAACTCTACGCAAAACGGACAAAAGCATAGAATGTGGACCGGCGGGCAGTAGGCCGGTGAGGGTTGGTTGCCCACACCCGAAAGCTCCGGACGCGGGGAAGCGTCCGGAGCTTTCGCGTGCCCGGCGTTGCGGCGTTCCGTGAGTTCGCCGCCCGGCGCTAGGCGGTCTCGTCGAGGGGCGGGTAGGCGAAGTGGCGGGTGTCGGCGAAGGTCTGCGGGCCGGTGAGCCGGTAGCCGTGGGCGGCCTCGCTGGTGGTGTGGTACGGCCCCACGTCCACGGTGTCGGCGATCGACCAGACGCCTCTCACCTGCTGCTTGACGACGTAGAGGAACTCGTTGAAGTCGAGTGAGGAGGAGACGAAGGTGTTGAGCACGGTCAGCGATCGGCGTCCCGCGGTCAGCGCCGGCGGCAGGTCCACGGACTGGTCCCGCCAGCGGTAGGTGTTCTCGACGGGCAGGGGGTGCCACATGCCGGCGGGGGCGCCGTTCACGGTGATGGCGGCCTGCTGCATGGAGATGCCGGCGTCCAGGCGGCGGATCAGCCGTACGCCGGTGTTGGCGGGGTCAACGGTCACGGTGAACCGGCTCGATCCTCCGTGGCCGAACGCGCGCCCGTCGTCCGAGACCGGGCGGCCGAGCGCGAAGGGCTGCACATGCCGCGGCGCCACCCACAACCCCACCACCACCCCAACCCCAACCGCCCCCACCACCACCAAAGCCCCAATCCCAACCCCCCGCCACCGCCCCCACCTCCCCCCAGCAGACACCCCCACCCCACCCGCAGGGCCCCCCACCCCACCCACCGAAACGGCCACCCCACCCACCGAAACGGCCACCCCATCCGCCGGGGTTGCCACCCCGCTCGCCGGAACGGCCATCCCACCCGCAGGGGCCGCTGCCTCGCCTGCCGTGCCCGTAGGAGCCGCTGCCCCGCTTGCCGGCACGCCTGGCCCCCCGCCGACCGGGGAAGCGTCGGCGGGAAGACCATCGACCAGGGAAGCGACACCGGCGGGGGGCCCGCTGGCGGCGGGGACACCGCTTACGGGCAGGGCGGCCCCGAACTCGTCCGCAGGCGGCCCGCCACCAGAACTCCCCTCAGCGGGAAGCCTGTCGGCTGGAAGCGCGCCGCCGGAAGGAGCGCCCATCGGGGAAGCGCCGAAGGCAGCACCCCCGCTGGACAGACCATCGGAAACCCCGCCTCCCGCAATCCCGTCAACGGGGATCCCGCTCGCCCAAAGGCCACCTTCTGGAGCCTCACCCACTGGAGACCCCTCACCCGGCCGCCCCTCACCCGGCCGACTCCCGCCCGGCAAACCCCCGCCCGGCAGGCCCCGGGCCAGTAGCCCTTCGCCGGGCAGTCCTGTGCCGGGCAGTCCTGTGCCGGGCAGACCTGTGCCGGGCAGTCCTGCGCCGGGCCGACCCTCGCCCGGCAGTCCTTCGCCGGGCAGAGCCCCGCCCGGGAGACCGTCCACCGGAAGTGCGCTGCCCGGAAGTGCGCCAGTTGGGGAACCGTCGGCCGGAAGTGCGGCGACCGGGGGACCTGCAACTGGGGGGTCCTTGGCCAGGGGGTCGTCGACGGGGAGAGTCCTGCTGGCGGAAGGGGTGCCGGGCGTGGCCGCTGGGGCTGCGGCCGGGGCAGATGCCTCAGGTGCCCCACTTCTCGCCATCTGAGCGCCTGTCGAGCCCTCTGCCCCTTCGTGGAACCCAGAGAATCCCGGAAGCGCAGCCCCATGGCCAGGGCCTCCCACAAGAGGTGCAGCCCCTTGGCCAGGGCCTCCAGGCGGCGTCGTGCCGAGCTCGGCACGGCTGTCGACGGGCACGGCGTCCGGCCGGCTCAGCCCCGCAGGAGGCGCGGCATCCGGCTGAGGCAGCCCCCCGGGGGGACCGGCGTGCGGATGGACGGAGGCGACGTCAGGAACCCCGGAATACTCGAGGGGCGGAACGTCGGGGGACAACGCCATCCGGGTGAGCTGGAAGCCGGACGGGGGCATGCGGTTGATCCGCACACGCTCCCAGGCCCGCTCCCACTCCGGCACCCGATGCTCAGGCACCCCGCAAGCCCGCAGGAACGTCACCATCACCGCCTTCTTCGGAAACCGCCGTCCGGCCAGCATGTCCGCACAGGTCGCCCGGGGAAGCCGGGGCCCGCCCGCCCTGTCCGCCCGCGCCTGGAGCTCCCGCAACGACACGTCCGCCCGCGCGAACTGCTCGGCGAGGAGCCTCACCAGACCCTCGTGACAGCTCACCGACTCCACGCCGGGCTCCGCGCCTTCCTGGTCCTCGCCCATCGCCCCTCTCCCCGACCCGGCCTTCTTCTGTCCGACAGTGTACGAACGATGACCGTACGTGTCCGGAGGGATTTCAGGGACGTCCGAGTCAGGCTCGCGGGTGGACGACTCCGGACGAGTCTGTCCGCCCTGCTGTTGGACACCGGCGCTCGGTCGCTTTCCTGGCATTCGAGCGCAGACCAGCGCCGAAACCCCGAGCAGCACAAGCAGAACGAGCAGAAGAGGAAGACGACATGAACAGGAAACTGGCACTCGCCGCAGGTGTCGCCGCCGTCCTTTCCGGGCTTGTCATCCCGTCCGCCCCCGCCTCGGCCGGCAGCCTCCAGTGCAACAGCGGCCGGGCCCCGGAGGACGGCTACGTCGGCCGCGCCGACTGCCACAACCCGACCGGCCAGACCTGGGTCTACCGCGCCGTGATCACGTGCGGCTGGAGCCCGGACGTCGTCGGCCCGTGGATCACGCTCGGGCCCGGCGCCTCGGGCCGGTCCGAGGGCAAATGCGCAAGCTGGGGCAGCGGCGTCGGCGCCGTAGGCGTCGACGAGCGCCAGGCATGAGACCCCGCCCGGCACCGCCCGGTCCGGGCCCCCTCGGGCCCGAGGCGCGGGGCTGACAGGGCTCGGATGCGCCCTCGGGTCCGAGGTGCGGGCGGGTGGGGCGCGGCTCGTCGTTGAGGAGCCGGAGCGCGGTCGAGGTGGGCGGCACCTCGCCGGGCATCCGTGCGGCACGCGCTCCCCTTGTGCGGTCGCACGGGTGTCGACCGCGCTCCCTTATGCCCACCCGGGCACGCGCTCCCCTTGCAGGGTCGCGCGGCTGTCCACCGCACTCCCTTGCGTCCCCCCGGGGCGGTCCCCCCGGGGCGGTCCGCCCCGGGCCGTCCGCCCAGGGCCGTCCCGCAGGGCTGTCCGCCCAGGGCTGTCCGCCTCTGTCCGCTTCGCCACTGCGCTGGCTTCGGCTGCGCGACACCTCCGGGTGAGCGCAGGCGTCCGCTGCGGGCCCTCTCCGCCGCTGCGTCGGCGTCCGTCGCGGACACCCCTCCGTCTCCCGCGCGGGTCGTCCCCGCGTGGAGGCGCGCCGCCGGCGTTCGCCGGGGGCACGCCCGTTCGCCGTACGGACGGGCGTCGCCGGCGGCCGCCGGGGGAGCCTTCTGACCACCGCGTGGACGGGCGTCGCCGGGGTGTGTTCGTTGCCGCGTGCCTGGTCCGGAGGTTCGCGTCGGTAAAGGGGGGCTGCTAGTGTGGCGATGGCCTCCGCGGGTGATTCCCCAGGCGAGACCCAGGTGGCATGATCGGATTTCGGTTGTCGGAGGTTCCTGGGGCATACTGGTAGCACCCCACCCGATCAGGTGAGTTACTAATGTGCTCCCAGCTTCGGGTATCCTCTACGGGCCGGGAGTTTCCGGCCAAGGCGGAGTAGCTCAGTCAGGCAGAGCAAACGGCTCATAATCGTTGTGTCGCCGGTTCAAGTCCGGCCTCCGCTACTACCCAATCCCAGGTCGGTCGGCCTGGGTACGGGTGTGTCCATGTCCCGAACGTAGAAAGGCACTCCCAAGTGGCTGCCACCGACGTTAGGCCGAAGATCACGCTGGCCTGCCAGGAGTGCAAGCACCGCAACTACATCACGCGGAAGAACCGGCGCAACGACCCGGATCGGCTTGAGCTGAAGAAGTACTGCCCGAACTGCCGCTGCCACCGCGCGCACCGCGAAACCCGCTAGCGGTACTTCTGCCTCCATATCGCACAACCGGCGTCCCGGACGGGGCGCCGGTTTGTCGTGTTCTCACTGCTTTGAGGCGCCTTCTTAGGCGCTGACCCGGGTCCCGGCAAAAAGCACGCCATGAGCGGCGACAGCCGAACCTTGTTCTGTTACCGTCTGCCTCAGCAGCGCTCGTTGAAGACATACGAGGGAGCACTGATGGCCTTGAACCGTGACTTCGTGGGCAGGACCTATCCATCCGCCGCCCCGTACGAGGTCAGCCGGGTGAAGATCAAGGAATTCGCGGCGGCGATCGGCGACAACAACCCGGTCTACCGCGACAGGGAGGCCGCCAGGGCCGCCGGATACCCCGACGTGATCGCGCCGCCCACGTTCCCCATCGTGTTCAGCCTGCAGGCGGGCGGCGAGGCGCTGGTCGACCCCGAGCTGGGCCTGAACCTGGCGATGGTGGTCCACGGCGAGCAGCGGTTCGAGTACGTCAGGCCCGTCTGCGCGGGCGACGAGCTGGTCACCACCGCGACGATCACCGACATCAGGAGCGCTGGACGCAACGAGCTGCTGACGATCAGGAGCGACGTGACGACGGTCGCCGGAGAGCCGGTCTGCACGACCTACAACACGATCGTCGAGCGCGGAGGGGCGGGCTGAGATGGCGGCCACGGTGAGGTACGACGAGGTCGAGGTCGGGCAGGAGCTCCCGGTCGTGGGCTACAACGTCCGGCGGCTGAACCTCGTCATGTACGCCGGCGCCTCCGGCGACTTCAACCAGATCCACTGGAACGAGCGCTTCGCCCGGACGGTCGGGCTGCCCGACGTGATCGCGCACGGCATGTTCACGATGGCGCAGGCGGGCCGGTTCGTCACGGACTGGGCGGGTGATCCGGGCGCCGTGCTGGATTTCGGCGTGCGGTTCTCGTCGATGGTGATCGTGCCCGACGACGACCAGGGCGCGACGATCTCGGTGAGCGGGGTCGTCGAGGAGAAGCTGGAGGACAAGCGGGTGGTCGTCGGGCTGACGGCCAAGGCGGGCGACGCGAGGGTCCTGTCGAAGGCGCGTGCGGTGGTACAGCTCTCCTGATCCCGTGATATGTCGGGCGGGTCGCGGGTAGCGCGTGTTGTTATGAGTGAAGTTCCGCGACAGGTCTGGCCCACCGTCCGTTCCATCCCCGTGTCGTCCGTGACCGATGCCAAGCCTCCTGCTCACCTGCGTCCCGCGTCCCCTGAACAGGTGGGGGGCAGCAGCGGCACCGGACGGGACACCACGGGCGGTTCGGCCACCGGCGTCGGCACGGGCCGCGCCCGGCCCAGGGGCGCGGGCGCGCACGGGAACCCCGCCGCCGCGCTGGGCTTCTCCGGCGACCCCGGCCAGCACGGCGACCCCGACGACACGATGCTGCACGCCCAGCGCGTCTGGGACGGCACCCTCGCCACGAACCGCATGGACGACCTGGGCGTCAACACCGAACGCCAGCGGGTCGAGACCAAGGACGTGACGGTCTCGGCCGGGCTGCTCGTGGACGGCCGGCCCGGGGACGTGCTGGAGTGCGTCCAGTCGGTGATCGAGCACACGCGCGCCCGGATCCTGGCCCTCGACCTGGGGAACGTCGACGGCGCGGGAGACGTCCTGGACGAGCTGGCCCAACGGCACCCGGAGCGGATCGTGGTGTGGCACGTCGCCGAGACCTCGCGGGCGGCCGGGGGCACGGCGGGGTGGGGAGAAGGTCGTACCAAGCTGTTGCGGCTGGACGAGTCCGAGGTGCACGTGCTGATGGAGACCTCGCTCGCGCTGACGGGGGACGCCTTGACGCCGCTGGTGGCGGCCATCGTGGAAGGGGCGGTGGCGGCGGGGTGGCAGGCGGCCGAGGCCGAGGAGCCCGGCAGGGTGGGGGCGTTGCGCTGCGACCTGATGGCGGTGCGCAGGTCGGCGGCGCTGGGGGCCTTCCCCGAGGGCGCGGAGCGCGGCGAGGCGGCCGACCTGGAGTTCTCCCGCGCGCTGGAGGGCGGCCTGGTGGTGCCCGAGGGCCCCCTCCCGGTCCACCGCCTCGGCTCCCCCCACCACCACGACCAGCCCCTCCACAGCTGACCCCCGCCTCTGCCCCGTGGAGCCGATCGGCAGCGTCGGCGCGGGCGCGTGCACGGGCGGGCGGGTGGCGGTCCGGGCCGGAGGAGGCTGCTGAGCGTGAGTGGTGGTTCGGGGCGGTGTTGTGGGGGCTGGGGGGCTCATAAGCTTGGGGGCCATGGAGATGCTCGCGTCGCACACCACCCTGGGCCTGGGCGGCCCCGCCCGCGACTTCGCCGAGGCGGTCACGGCGGAGCAGCTGGTGTCCCTCGTCGCCGAGGCCGACATGAACGGGGTGCCGACCCTGGTGCTCGGCGGCGGCAGCAACGTGGTGATCGGTGACGAAGGCTTCGACGGCCTGGTCGTCAAGGTGGCCACCGAGGGAGTGACGGTCTCCAGGGACGGCGAGCAGGTGCTGCTCACGGTCGAGGCCGGCCAGGACTGGGATCGGCTGGTCGAGCGGGCCGTGGCCGAGGGGTGGTCCGGCATCGAGTGCATGTCCGGCATCCCGGGCCTGGTGGGCTCGACGCCGATCCAGAACGTCGGCGCGTACGGCCAGGAGGTGGCGCAGACCATCAGGTGCGTGCGGGCCTACGACCGGCTCACCCGGCAGGTGGTCGACCTGGAGGCGCGCCAGTGCGGGTTCTCCTACCGCGACAGCGCGTTCAAGCGGGACCTGTCGCGGCACGTGGTGCTCGCCGTGACGTACGCACTAGACGTGTCGGACATGTCCGGCCCGGTGGCCTACCAGGAACTGGCCGGGCGGCTCGGGGTGGAGCTCGGCGACCGCGTGCCCCTCGGGCCGGCCCGTGAGGCCGTCCTGGGGCTGCGGCGGGGCAAGGGCATGGTCTTCGATCCGGCGGCCGACCCCGACAGCCGCAGCGCGGGCTCGTTCTTCACCAACCCGATCCTGACCGCCGAGGAGGCCGCCGAGCTGGCCGGACGCGCTCCCGGCCACCCCCGCTGGGACATGCCCGACGGCCGCGTCAAGGTGCCGGCCGCCTGGCTGATCGAGCAGGCGGGCTTCCCCAAGGGCTACGAGCGCGGCCCGGTGCGCATCTCCACCAAGCACACGCTGGCCCTCACCAACCCCGCGGGCGCCGCCTGCACGGCCGACCTGCTGGGGCTGGCCGTGGAGGTCCGCGACGGGGTGCGGGAGAAGTTCGGCGTGACGCTGGTCAACGAGCCGGTGCTGGTCGGCTGCACACTGACGGCCGAGCCGGTGTCCGAGGCGGGGGAACAGCCGGCGGAATGACGGCTCTACGTGGGCTGTTATGGTGTGTTGGTAATTCCGAAGGGGAGTAGTCCCAATCGTGTGATCGACATACTGGCGCGTGATCGCGCCCGGTCACACGGGCCTTGACGGGCGGACGAGACCTTCGGCCTGGCAGTCATGGACAAAGACGCTGCCGGGCCGAAAGTCGTGCCCGAAGATCCCCCGGGTGCCTGCTTCCGGTCTGGTCGCGGGAAAGAGGACCGGTTGGAAGCGTTCTGGATCAGTCTCGCGGTCATTTTCGTGGCCGAACTCGGTGACAAGAGCCAGCTCATGGCGATGACGTTCGCCACCCGTTTCAAGCCCTGGCCCGTGCTCGCGGGCATCACCATCGCCACCACCGTCGTGCACCTGCTGAGCGTGGCCGTGGGCGGGCTGGTCGGGAAGGCGCTGCCGACGACGGCCATCTCGATCGTGGCCGGCATCGCCTTCCTCGGGTTCGCCCTGTGGACGTTGCGGGGCGACGAGCTGACCAAGGAGGAAGAGGACAAGGCCCGCAAGACGACCAGGAACGTCCTGGTCGCGGTGACCGTGGCGTTCTTCCTGAGCGAGCTGGGCGACAAGACGATGCTCGCCACGATCACCCTGGCCACGCAGCACGGCTGGGTCGGCACGTGGATCGGCTCGACCGTGGGCATGGTCGCCGCCGACGCCCTGGCCATCCTGGTGGGCCGCCTGCTCGGCAAGCACCTCCCCGAGAAGGTCATCCGGTACGGCGCCGCCGCCGCGTTCGCGGTGTTCGGCGTCATCCTGCTGGTCGAGGCGCTGATCTAGCGGCGCGGCAGCCGTTCGTGGACGTCGGCGAGCAGGCCGAGCACGGGCTCGCGGCGCTCCCGGGCGAAGGCGGCCTCCACCGCCCGGGCCGCGGGCCCGTCGCCGAGCCAGGCCAGGACCTGGGCGTGGGCGGGGGCGTCGCGATCCCAGAAGGCGTTGGTCAGCCGCCGCCCGGACAGGCCGTCGGTGACGAAGTCGCGCAGGTGGGCGATCGCCGCCTCGCTCTCCAGCCCGGCCCAGGCGTCGAGGAAGGGCGCCAGGTCGACGCCGGTGGCGGCGACGGCGCACAACACCGTGCCGGCCGGCGGACGGGACGGATGGCGGCGCAGCGTGCCGAGCCACCACTCGTGCAGGAACGCGGTGACGGCCGCGCGTTCGCCGCCCGGCCAGCCGTGCCAGCCGGCGACGGCCAGCTTGCCGAGGACGATCTCCGGGTCGGGGTAGGAGAACGCGTCGGCCGCCGCGCATTCGAGCAGGCGCGGCAGGAAGTAGCGGAAGGCGGGGACGTCCCCCCACGTGGTGAGCGCCTTGGCCGCGTAACGGGCCAGCGAGCCCGCCTCGATCGCCGAGACCGGGCCGGACAGCAGGCACGCCTGCTCGCCCGGCTCGACGCAGTGGGGGCAGCCGGGCACGCTAGCGGGCCTCGCGACGGCTCCGAACACCTCGTAGAGCCGCCCGAGGGCCGTCGCCGTCAGTCGAGGGTGAAGTAGTCGGGGCCCGCGTAACGGCCGGTGGCGAGCTTCTGGCGCTGCATGAGCAGGTCGTTGAGCAGCGAGGACGCGCCCAGCCTGAACCAGTCGGGGGAGAGCCAGTCGTCGCCCGCCGTCTCGTTGACCAGCACCAGGTTCTTGATGGCGTCCTTGGTCGTGCGGATGCCGCCGGCCGGCTTCACGCCCACCTGGCGGCCGGTGGTGTCGCGGAAGTCGCGCACCGCCTCCAGCATGATCAGGGTCACCGGCAGCGTGGCCGCGGGGGACACCTTGCCGGTGGAGGTCTTGATGAAGTCGGCGCCCGCGATCATGGCCAGCCAGGACGCCCGGCGCACGTTGTCGTAGGTCGCCAGCTCGCCCGTCTCCAGGATCACCTTCAGGTGCGCGGCGCCGCAGGCGGCCTTCACCGCGACGATCTCGTCGTGGACCTTCATGTAGTCGCCGGACAGGAACGCGCCGCGGTCGATCACCATGTCGATCTCGTCGGCGCCCGCGGCCACGGCCAGCGCCGTGTCGCTCACCTTGACCTCCAGCGAGGAGCGCCCGCTGGGGAACGCGGTGGCGACCGAGGCCACCTTGACCCCCGACCCGGCCACCGCCCGGACGGCCACCTCCACCATGTCGGGATAGACGCACACCGCCGCCACCTTGGGGGCGCCGCCGCCCGGGTGCACGGCCTTGGTGCACATGGCCCGCACCTTGCCCGCCGTGTCGGCGCCTTCGAGCGTCGTCAGGTCGACCATGGAGATGGCCAGGTCGATGGCCTGGGCCTTGGCCGTGGTCTTGATGGAACGGGTGCCGAGCATGGCCGCCCGCTGGTCGGCGCCCACCCGGTCGACTCCGGGAAGGCCGTGCAGGAAGGCGCGCAGCGTCGCGTGGGACGAGGCGACGTCCGCGAGCGAGGTAGTCACAGTTGACACCTTCACAGCATCGCCGACCAGGGCCACTACCTCCAAACCGGACGGACGGGAACGCCGCCTAAGGCGGGGCGGGCCCCGTCCTAGGTATGTCCGGCCCCGCGTACGCCCGCAGATAGGTCATCCACCCGATGTGGCGGGCCGGGCCTTAGGCCGAAGATTGAAGATGTCAGGGAAAAGCAGCAAATGTTCAGGAGAACACGATGAACCCCGAACTCGAGTACGAGCTCATGAAGTCCCACGCCAGCGAGCTCCGGCGGGCCGCCGCCGAGCACCGCCGAGTACGCGAGGCCATGAAGGGAAACAAGGCCGAGCGTCGCTCGGTCTTCGGCAAGCTCCGTTCGTCATGACCGCCCCCAGAGAGCCCGGCCGCGTCATCAGTTGTGGCGGCCGGGCCTCTGAACCCCCTTGAAACCCCGTCGAAACTGATTGATAGGGCATGGCATGCTGAACGACATGCTGGGACGTTCGGTGAGTCCCGTCTTCGTCGGGCGGGCGGAGGAGCTCGCCGCTCTCGCAGAGAGCTTCGACGAGGCACGTAAGGGCACGGTGACGGCCGTGCTCATGGGCGGGGAGGCTGGGGTCGGCAAGAGCCGGCTCGTGCAGCGCTTCGCCGAGTCCTGCATGGCCGACGGCGCGCAGGTGCTGGTCGGCGGTTGTGTGGAGCTGTCGGCCGAGGGCCTTGCCTACGCGCCCTTCACCGCCGCGCTCAGGCAGCTCGTCAGGGAGCAGGGCCCCGCCGCGGTGGCCGCGCTGCTGCCCGAAGGCGCCCAGCGAGACCTGGCCAGGCTGCTGCCGGAGTTCGGCGAGCCCAGCGGCGACGGGGAGACGGAAACGGGCCGTGCCCGGCTCTTCGAGCAGTTTCTCACCCTTCTCGAACGCCTCGCGGACAGCCGCCCCACGGTCCTCGTCATCGAGGACATCCACTGGGCCGATCGCTCCAGCCGCGACCTGATCGCGTTCCTCAGCCGTAACCTGCACGCCCCGCAGGTGCTCATCGTCATGACCTACCGCTCCGACGACCTCCACCGGCAACATCCGCTCCGCCCCGTGCTGGCCGAGCTCGGCCGGGTGAACGGCGTCCACCGTCTCGACCTGCCCCGCCTGTCGCGCGACGAGGTGGCCGCGCAGATGGCCGGCATCCTCGGCTCCGCGCCGGAATATGTGAAGGTCCAGAAAGTCTACGAACGCAGCGAGGGCATCCCGCTGTTCGTGGAGGCGCTGCTCGACGGCGGCGAGGACTGCACGTTCCCCGAGTCCATGCAGGACCTCATCCTCAGCGCCGTCGAACGGCTGCCCGAGGACACCCAGCGCGTCCTGCGGATGGCCGCGGCCGGCGGCAACCGGGTCGGCCACGCGCTGCTGGCCGCCGTCAGCGGGCTGTCGGAGATCGAGCTGGAGGCGGCCCTGCGTCCCGCCATCGCCGGGAACGTGCTGCAGATCGCCGACAACCGCGCCTACGTCTTCCGGCACGCGCTGATCCAGGAGGCCGTGCACGAGGAGTTACTGCCGGGGGAGCACCAGCGCCTGCACTCCCGGTACGCCGAGGAGATCTCCAAGGACCGCTCGCTCGTCCCGCCCGGCCGCGCCGCCGTCGAGCTGGCCCACCACTGGTACGGCGCCCGCAACGACCTCTGGGCCCTGGTGTCGGCCTGGGAGGCCGCGCAGAAGTCGTTCAAGGCGTACGCCTACACCGAGGCCGTGCCGCTGCTGGAACGCGTGCTCATGCTCTGGGACCGGGTCCCCGACGCCGCCCGGCGCATCGGCGTCGACCACACCGCCGTGCTCGAACGCGCCTCCGAGGCCGCGAACGCCGGCGGCGAGGTGGACAAGGGCGTGAAGTTCGTCAAGGCCGCCCTCGCCGAGCTGGACGAGACCAAGGAGCCGGGCCGGGTGGCCCAGCTCATCGTGCGGCAGGCGTCGTTCAAGGCGTCGAAGGGCCAGATGGGCGTCATCGAGCTGCTCCGGCACGCCCTGCGGCTGGCGCCCGAGCCGGGCCCGGTGCGCGCGGAGGTCGTCATGCCGCTGAGCAGGCAGCTCATGCTCCGCGGCCAGATCACCGAGGGCGAGGAGCTGATCCACGAGGGCCTCGACCTGGTCAGGCGGTCCGGCGACAAGTGCCTCGAAGGCGACCTGCTGATGAACCTGGCGCTCGGCCACTCGCTCAGAGGTGAGCTGGAGCGGGTCATCGCCGTCAACGAGCAGGCGATGGCAGTCGGCAAGACCGAGAGCTCGGGCCGCATCATCGTCAGGGCGATCGGCAACAACATCGACTCCCTCATCGACATGGGCCGCGCCGAGGAGGCCCTGCGCCTGTCGCAGGAGGGCTGGGAGTACGCCAAGAAGTACGGCAGGCTGCGCGGCAGCGGGCTGTTCATCCTCAACAACTGGGCCGAGGCGCTGGAGTCGCTCGGCCGCTGGGACGAGGCGCTCGACCTCGTGGACAGCGCGCTCAACTACGGGCCCGTCCTGCGCACCCAGTACGCGCTGCTGCGCGTCCGGGCCGACATCGGGCTGGCCAGGGGCGACCTGCAGCGCGTCGAGGGCATCCTGTCGGAGATCGGCGTGCTGAAGGACCGTCCCGAGGACTTCGTCCAGGACGTGATCAGCAACGCGCGGCTGCACATCGGCTGGCACCTGCTCAAGGGCGAGCCGTGGGCGGCGCTGGCCGTGGCCGAGCGGGCGTTGTCGCATCCGAGGCTGCCGAGCAAGGCCATGCTGGGCTGGCGGCTGCTCTCCCTGTTGCGCACGGTCTGCGACGCGGCGGAGGACCTCGAACCCGGCCGGACCGCCGCGGTACGGGCGCACGCCGCGGAAGTGGCGGCCGAACTGACGATCAGCGGGCCGGTGGCGGAGGCGTACCGGCTGTCCTACAGCGGCGACTTCGACGCCTCGGCGGCGGCGTGGGAGCGGCTGATGCGTCCGCACAACCAGGCCAAGGCGCTGCTGCGGGCGGCCGGCGTCGCGGCCAGGAGCGGTGACCGGGAGGGTGCGGCGTCCCGCCTCCGGCAGGCGCGTCCGCTCGCCGCCGCGCTGCGCGCCACCCCGCTCGCCGAGGAGATCGAGGCGCTGTCGCGGCGCGTGGGCGGCGGCCCGCAGGCCCAGGAGACGCCGTCGGAGCTGCTGACGCCGCGTGAGCTGGAGGTGCTGCGCCTGGTGACCCAGGGACGCACCAACCGCGACATCGCCGCCGAACTGTTCATCTCGGCGAAAACCGTCAGTGTGCACGTCTCGAACATCCTGGCCAAGCTGGGTGTCACCACGCGCGGAGAGGCCGCCGCGGCGGCGCATCGGCTGTCACTCCTGTCCTAGGAGCTCCGGGCCCCTCTGAGCACTCGGACCGACCGTCTACGCTGGCAAGGTGATGTCCCTATACCTCACCCTGGCGTGACGGCGATGTTCGACTACGCACCCGCGCCAGAGTCGCGCGACATTGTCGATCTCAAGCCGTCGTACGGGTTGTTCATCAACGGTGAGTTCGTGGACGGCTCCGGCTCCCCCTTCAAGACGGTCAACCCGGCGACGGAGGAGAAGCTGGCGGAAGTCGCCTCGGCCTCCTCCGACGACGTCGACCGGGCCGTGCAGGCGGCGCGCAAGGCGTTCGGCGTGTGGAGCGCCCTGCCGGGCGCCGAGCGGGCCAAGTACCTGTTCCGCATCGCGCGCCTGATCCAGGAGCGGGCCCGCGAGCTGGCCGTCCTGGAGTCCCTCGACAACGGCAAGCCCATCCGCGAGTCGCGCGACGTCGACCTGCCGCTGGTCGCGGCCCACTTCTTCTACTACGCGGGCTGGGCCGACAAGCTGGCCTACGCCGGGTTCGGAACCAAGCCGCTCGGGGTGGCCGGGCAGGTCATCCCGTGGAACTTCCCGCTGCTCATGCTGGCCTGGAAGATCGCGCCCGCGCTGGCCTGCGGCAACACGGTGGTGCTCAAGCCCGCCGAGACGACCCCGCTGACCGCGCTGCTGTTCGCGGAGATCTGCCAGCAGGCCGAGCTGCCGGCCGGCGTGGTCAACATCGTGACCGGCGCGGGCGACACCGGCGCCGCCCTGGTGGCCCACCCCGACGTGAACAAGGTGGCCTTCACCGGCTCGACCGAGGTCGGCCGGATCATCGCCCGCGCGGTCGCGGGCACCGACAAGAAGCTCACGCTGGAGCTCGGCGGCAAGGCCGCGAACATCGTGTTCGAGGACGCCGCCGTCGACCAGGCGGTCGAGGGCATCGTCAACGGCATCTTCTTCAACCAGGGCCACGTCTGCTGCGCGGGCTCGCGGCTGCTGGTGCAGGAGTCCGTCCACGACGAGCTGCTGGAGTCGCTGAAGCGGCGGCTCGGCACGCTGCGGCTCGGTGATCCGCTCGACAAGAACACCGACATCGGCGCGATCAACTCGGCCGAGCAGCTCGCCAAGATCCGCGAGCTGTCCGAGGCCGGGGCCGACGAGGGCGCCGAGCGCTGGTCGCCCGCGTGCGAGCTGCCCGACCGCGGCTACTGGTTCCCGCCCACCCTGTTCACCGGGGTCGCCCAGTCCCACCGGATCGCCCGGGAGGAGATCTTCGGGCCGGTGCTGTCCGTGCTGACCTTCCGCACCCCGGCCGAGGCCGTGGAGAAGGCCAACAACACCCCGTACGGGCTGTCGGCCGGGGTCTGGACCGAGAAGGGCTCGCGCATCCTGTGGATGGCCGACCGGCTGCGGGCCGGGGTCGTCTGGGCCAACACCTTCAACAAGTTCGACCCCACCTCGCCGTTCGGCGGCTACAAGGAATCGGGGTACGGCCGTGAGGGCGGGCTCGCCGGGCTGGAGGCCTACCTTGACGTGTGATCATCGCCGTGCCGGGCGGTCCGGGCGGCGTGCCCAGGCCACCCGCGGGCATGCCTTCGCCCGCGCCGGCCGGCCCGTACGCGTCGGCTGGTACGCCCACCGCTGCGGCGTCAGCAGGTGCGGCCAGGTGTTCGCCCCGGTCCAGACGTCGCAGGAGTCCACGTGGAGAGGTCGGGGCGATGAGTAGGTTGTCCGTCAGAAAGACCTACAAGCTGTACATCGGCGGGGCCTTCCCGCGCTCGGAGAGTGGGAGGTCCTATCCCGTGACCTCGCCTAAGGGCGACTTCCTCGCCAACGCCTCGCGCGCCTCGCGCAAGGACGCGCGCGACGCCGTGGTGGCCGCGCGCAAGGCGTTCCCCGGCTGGTCCGGCGCGACCCCCTACAACCGGGGGCAGATCCTCTACCGCGTCGCCGAGATGCTGGAGGGGCGGCGCGGGCAGTTCGCCGAGGAGCTGGGCCTGGGCAAGAAGGCCGCCCTTGAGTCGGTGGACGCGGCGGTCGACCGGCTGGTCTGGTACGCGGGCTGGTCCGACAAGATCACGGCGGTGCGCGGGTCGGCGAACCCGGTGGCGGGGCCGTACCTCAACCTGTCCTCGCCGGAGCCGACCGGGGTCGTGGCCGTGGTCGCGCCCGCCGATCCGCTGCTCGGGCTGGTGTCCGTGGTCGCGCCGGTGATCGTCACCGGCAACACGTGCGTCGTGGTGGCCTCCGAGCCCTCGCCGCTCGCCTCGATCACGCTGGCCGAGGTGCTGGCCACGTCCGACCTGCCGGGCGGGGTGGTCAACATCCTGACCGGCCAGCAGGCCGAGCTGGCGCCCTGGCTGGCCGCGCACATGGACGTCAACGCGCTCGACCTCACCGGGGTCGAGGACGCCGACCTGGCGCTGCGCTGCGAGCAGTCGGTCCTTGAGCGAGCACCCGATGGCCGCCCTGACGATCGACACCGAGGTGCACCCGCCCAAGATCCTGCTCATCCGGG
>NZ_JBSFGJ010000150.1:0-19825 GCF_053596515.1 Nonomuraea sp. NPDC001684 | reverse complement strand
CACCTGCCGGTCGTGCGCCGCCACCAGGGCGTCCTTGACGGTCTTGAGCTCCAGCACGAAGGTCGCCACGCGCAGCGTGGAGTCCGGGGCGGCCATCGAACAGCAGCGCGCCGGCGGCGCCGCCGGTGCCCCAGGCCGTGGCGGCCACGGAGACGTAGACGGCGCCACGGCGGGCGGAGACAGAGGTCATGACAGGAGTTCTCCGGATGGAGTGGTTGGAATGGGCCCGTATGCGGGCAGCAACCACCCCCGGATCGGTCAGACCCGGAGAATCCTGAAACGCCGCCGCCCGCTAGAGGGCCGGCGGCGGGGAGCAGACGAGGAATCGACGCGGCATGGGCGTCACCCTAGCCGTCCGTCCGCCGCGAAGGCACCCGGGTTTCACGGCTTGCGGGCCACGCCGCCCAGCAGCAGCTCTTCCCAGGGGGCCAGCGGGCCGGGCAGCCGCTCGTCGGGGTGCCATTCGGGGAAGTGCACCACCCCGGGCTCGACCAGCACGAGCCCGGCGAAGTACGCCTCGATCGCCGCGCGCTCGCGGAAGTGGCCGGTGCCCATGGTGGCCTGGAGCAGCGCCTCCAGGGCCTTGGCCTTGGGGTTGCCGGAGGCGAGCATGTTGGAGACGGCCAGGTGGCTGCCGGGGGCGAGTTCTGCGACGTACCGCCGGACCAGGCCGTGGGGGTCGTCGGCGTCGGGGAACAGGTGCAGCAGCCCGATGGCCAGCAGGGCCGTGGGCTGGTCGAGGTCGATCAGGCGGCCCAGCTCGGGATGACCGAGCACGGCGTCGACGTCGCGGGCGTCGGCGGTGATCGCGGTGGCGCCGGGGTTGCCGCTCAGGATGGCGCGGGCGTGCGGCTCGACCATGGGGTCGATGTCCACGTAGACGACCCTGGTACGAGGGTCGGCGAACTGGGCGACCTCGTGCGTGTTCTCGATGGTCGGCAGCCCGGCGCCGAGGTCGATGATCTGCCTGATGCCCGCCTCACGGACGAGGAAGTCGACGATCCGGCCGATGAAGGCCCGGTTGCACCAGACGAGGTCGACCACCTCGGGCACGGCGTCCTTGAGCCGGCGCGCCACCGAGCGGTCGACGGAGAAGTTCTCCACGCCGCCGAGCAGGCAGTCGTGCACGCGGGCCACGCTGGGACGCGTGACGTCGACGCCCGGAGGGGCCCACTCCTGCGCCTCGCCGACGGTCATCCGGCCCCCTTTCCAGTCCGTGACGCGGATCGTAGCCGCCGCCACCGACGCTTTGTTGGGGGTTTACCGGACTCTGTCCGGGTAGCGGAGGTCTTGCCCGAGAAAAGACGGAAGAAGAGAGGAAGAGAGCCCGATGGAGCTCTGGAACTATCGTCCTGACGTCTATGACCGCGGTCAGAGTCTGGATCTCGTGGGGTACCACGTCCAGGCGACCGACGGGAAGATCGGGTCCGTCGACGAGGCGACGTACGAGGTCGGCGAGAGCTACATCATCGTCGACACCGGTCCCTGGATCTTCGGCAAGAAGGTCATGCTGCCGGCGCAGGTCGTCACGCGCATCGACCCTCAGGAGCGCAACGTGCACGTCGCGCGCACCAAGGCCGAGATCAAGGACGCGCCCGAGTTCGACGAGGGCAGGTACAAGGAGCCCGAGTACCGCACGCGGCTGGGTGACTACTACGGCCGCTACGGCGGGTGACCCTCGCAGTCTGCCCTAGAGGGAGGGCCGCGTCCGATCGGGGCGCGGCCCTCCGCCCGTTCCTGGCCACCCTCCTCAGGGCTGCCGGGTCAGGGCTGGCGGGTCAGGGCCACCGGCTCTCGCCGCTGGCCACCACCGGCTCGCTCAGCACGCCCAGCCGCTCCAGCAGCGTCACGAACGTCGTCGCGTACGGCGAGTCCGCCGTCACCGCCACCACCCGCGACCAGTCCACCTGCTCGCGCAGCGCCCGCACCTGGGCCAGCAGGGAGCCGTAGTCGCAGGCGTGCTCCGACAGCGGCAGCAGCCACGAGATGACCAGGTCGGTGGCCTCCAGCACGGGCACGATCACCGCCGACGCCTTCAACGGCTCGGCCCGGTCCAGCAGCTCCTCGGTGATCTCGTGGTCGGAGACCCGGAAGATCAGATCGACCAGCCGGCCCTCGTCGTACGCCTTGACCAGCCAGTCCTCCGGCGGTTTGGCGGTCTCGAAGCCCAGCCCGCGCAGGGCTTCCAGGGCGGCGGGCACGTCGTGCTCGGTGAGCACGAAGTCCACGTCGTGCAAGGAGGGGGCGGCGCCTCTGGCGTAGGCCGCGCAGCCGCCGGCCAGCGCGAACTTCACCCCGGCGTCCTTCAGCCCGGAGCTGGCGCGCTTCAACGTGTCAAGGATGGCGTCAGTGACCGCATGACCATGGCTGCTCATGGTTCCGGGCTACCCTCACGATCGTCATGTAGACGTCGGGAACGGCCCAAGAGACGGCCCGGGGGACGGCGCGTAGAGGCAAGGGTTGAGGGTAGCGCCACACCCCATGACCGAGATGCTGGAGAAGACGGAACGGGCCTACGGCAACGGGCATGATCGTCCACTGGGCGGCTACCTGGGCATCCTCGCCACGTACGGCGCAGGGGTGGCCGCGGCGGCGGCGGCCGCGGTGCTCACCAAGCGGAAGCTGCCCGAGCGGGTCGGCGTCCTCGACCTCGCGCTCATGGCGGCCTGC
The DNA here is from genome assembly GCF_053596515.1 of Nonomuraea sp. NPDC001684. Lineage (NCBI taxonomy): Bacteria > Bacillati > Actinomycetota > Actinomycetes > Streptosporangiales > Streptosporangiaceae > Nonomuraea > Nonomuraea sp. NPDC001684. Next base: position 17,155 of record NZ_JBSFGJ010000150.1, on the reverse strand, counting down.
ACGCACAAGGTCTCCCGGCGCCTGGCCAAGGACCCGGTCATGAGCCCGCTGCGGGCGCCCTTCACCAGGTACGAGGGCCAGGGCGGCCCGTCGGAGGTCCAGGAGGAGCCGCGCGGGCCGATGGGCGAGCTGCTGGCCTGCCCGTTCTGCCTGGCCCAGTGGGCGGCCACCGCGTACGCCGTCGGCCTGGTCTTCGCCCCCAGGGTGACCAGGCTCGTCGGCGCCACGATGACCGCGGTGGCCATCTCCGACTGGCTGCAGCTCGGGTACGCCAAGCTGATGAAGTCGGCCGACTAGCTGTCAGCGCACTCTCGGGAGCACCTCGCGTTCGTAGAAGTCGAAGAACGCGTCCTGCTCCGTGCCGATCTGGTTGACGTAGACCTCGTCGAACCCCGCGTCCACGTACTCCTTGAGCGCCCGCGCGTGGACCCCGGGGTCGGGGCCGACCGGGCTGCCGCCCACGGCCTCGTCCTCGGTGACCGACTCGGCGAGCTGCTCGAAGTGGCGCGGCAGCGGCACCGGCTCGTCGGGGAGCGTGTAGAGCCGGGCCGTGTCCACGCGGTAGTGGGCGCCCCGGTGGGTCACCAGCCTGCCGGTGAACAACTCGCGCATCAGCCCGACGGCCTCTTCGAGCATCTCCAGGCGTTCGCTGAGCGGGGGCCAGCGCGACTCGACGACGTGCTCGTTCAGCGCCTCGCCGGTGCCCACGCCGAGCCGGAAACGTCCGCCGGTGAGCGCCCCGGTGGTGGCGGCGGCCTGCGCGACGACGACCGGGTGCGTACGGATGAGGGGGCAGGTGACGGCGGTGGTGATGGGCAGGGAGGTCGCCTCGGCCAGCGCGCCGATCACGGACCAGACGAAGGGCGCCTGGCCCTGCTCGTCCAGCCAGGGGTGGAAGTGGTCGGAGATCCACAGAGCCGCGAAACCGGCGCGTTCGGCGGCTTTGGCCTGACGTACCAGTTCTTTGGGTCCGTGTTCCTCACACGACAAGAAATAGCCGAATGTCGTCATGAATCAGCACCTGCCCGTTACGGCGGAGGAAAACATGTTACTGAGTCGCGCGTGAGGGCAGTTGCAGTCACATGGCTACTTTGCTTTGGATCATCGCCGTAATCCTCGTCATCTCCGGGATCTACGTGATTCTGGCCCGTCGCGACCTCCTCTGGGGGATCGTGCTCATCGTCCTCGGCTTCCTCGTGGGCCCGGGCGGGGTCAGCATCTTCAATGTGTAGGGCGCACGCCGCCCCGCACTCCGTCCGTGACAACCCGCTGGGCCGAACCTCGAGAACGGCCCAGCGGACCACCTAGTTTTGCCGAAACATCAGCACCACCAGCCCTCAATCCCGATTGATCGGGCATGGGGAGCGAGTGAGCAGATTTCCGCCGTTCAACCGCTACGAGATGAACGCGGCTTCGGCACGGGTCCGTGAGCAACTTGTTCACGTACGCCGCCACCTGCGTACCCAGGCCATCCTCGACGAGGCCACGGCCCGCCTGGCCACCCGGCTCAACATCCGCCCAGGCGAGGCCGCCGAGCAACTCGCCAGGATGGCCCAGCACAGCGGTCTGGACCTGACCGAGGTCGCGAAGGGCATCGAACGGCCGTCCGAGCAGGTGCTCGAACGGCCCGAGGTGCCCGAGTGGGTACGCGGCATGCTGGCGGGCGTGCACGCCTCGGCCCTCTTCCTCACCCCCGTCCACGACGACGCGGGCCGCGTCGTGGACTTCCTCGTCCTGGCCGCGAACAAGCACGCCAGGACCCCCGCCGGGCGCACGGCCGACGACCTGGCCGGGCGCCGCCTGCTGTCGGTCAGCCCCGGCGTGGCCAGTTCGGGCCTGCTGGACGACTACATCGCCGTGTACGAGTCGGGCGAGTCCCTGCACCACATGCCGTTGGAGTTCGTCGAGGCCATGGACTACCGGCTGTGGCCGGCGACCCTGGCCGTGCGCGCCGCGCGCGTGGACGAGGGCCTGCTGGTGAGCTGGCGCATCCTCGACGACGAGGAGCTACTGGTCTCCGGCTGGGAACGCGCCCAGCGCCTGGCCGAACTGGGCTGGGGCGAGTGGAACCTGGCGACCGAGCGCACCCTGTGGACGCCCCAGATGTACGAGATGTTCGGCCGCGCCCGCGCCGACGGCCCGATGCCCCTGGAGGAGCTGCCCGCCGTGGTGGTCGCCGAGGACCTCCCCGTCATGGACGAGCAGATCCGCACGCTGCTGGAGTTCCGCGAGGCCGTGGAGAACGAGTTCCGCATCCAGCACCGGCACGGCGTACGCCACCTGTGCGTCTACAGCGAGCCGATCCTCGACGGGGACGGCGTGCCGGTCAAGGTCCGCTGCCTGGTCCAGGACGTCACCAAGAACCGGCGCAGGGAACGCGCGCTGGCCGTGGCGCACGAGCAGGCGACCAAGGAGAAGGAACGGGCCGAGCAGGAGCACCGGATCACCGTCCAGTTGCAGAACACGATCCTGCCGATCCGCCGGGGCCTCATCCCGCTGCCGGGGCTCGCCGTCGGCGTGCGCTACCTGCCCAGCGAGGACCTGGCCCGGCTCGGCGGCGACTGGTTCAAGGCCCGGCTGATCACCGACGGCCGCGTGCTGCTGGCCATCGGCGACGCCATGGGCCACGGCCTGACCGCCGCGAGCATCATGCTGCAGATGCGCTCGGGGCTGGCCGGCCTGGCGTACACCGGCGCTCCCGCCGGTCAGCTCGCCACCTGGCTGAACGACCTCATCGTGCACTCCAACGAGGACGTCACCGTCACCGGAACCGCGATCATCGGCCACTTCGACCCCGAGCGCCGCACGTTCGCCTGGACCAACGCCGGGCACCTCGCGCCCGTCCTCATCAGGGACGGGCACGGGCAGGCCATCGACGGGGTCACCGGCACGCTGCTGGGGGCCTTCGACGCGGCCGAGTACGACATGACCGTCACCCAGCTCGAACCCGGCGACACCCTGGTCCTGTACACCGACGGCGTCGTGGAGCGGCGCGGGCAGGACCTGGACGTCGGCATGGCCGCGCTCCTGCGGGCCTCGCGCTCGTGCGTGGGGGACGATCCCGAGCAGATGATCGACTGCCTGTTGCGGCGGCTCGGCGCCGACGACTCCACCGACGACGTGTGCGTGATCGCCGCACGCGTGTTGTGACGCCTCCTGCGGGGTCAGTCGTCGTAGTCGTTGCCCGGCTCCTCCAGGCAGTAGACGCCGTACGCCCTGCCGAGGACGGGCAGGGCGACGTTGCGCACCCGGATGCCGCCCGATGTCATGCCCTTCTCCGTGCCCTTGTGGGCGTGCCCGTGCAGGATCAGGTCGGCGCCCGCCGTGTCCACCGCCTCGGCCAGCAGGTAGCTGCCGAGGAAGGGGTAGATCTCCAGCGGTTCGCCCTCCAGCGTCTCCTTGATCGGTGAGTAGTGGGACAGCACCACGCGCTGGTCGGCCACGAGCTCCTTGAGCGCGACCTTCCACGCCTCGGCGATGTAGCGCGTGTGGGAGATGAAGTTCTTGATCTCGCGCTCGCCGAACTCGCTGGCGCTCTTGCCGGCGAACCCGCCGCCGAACCCCTTGCCGCCGACCACGCCCAGCTTCCGGTCACCACAGTGGATCACCGCGCCGTCGTCGTCGAGCACGATGACGCCGGCGTCGCGCAGCTCGGCGGCGATCTCGTACTGCAGGTCGGAGTGGTAGTCGTGGTTGCCCAGGACCGCCACGGTGGGGATCGGCAGGTCGCGCAGCTCGTCGGCCACCACCCGGCCCTCCTCCAGCGTGCCGTGCCGGGTGAGGTCTCCCGCGACCATGAACACGTCGGCACGTTCCTCGATGCCCTCAAGCCTGCGCCGGTACTGGCCTCTGACGTCCTCGCCCAGGTGGATGTCGCCCACCGCCGCTATTCGCAGGTCAGTCAAGATGCTCATCCTCCCCCAGCACCGAGACGTCGACCACGCGTATCTCGTTGTGCAGGTGCAGCTGGGGCGCGATCTCCCGCGCCACCTGGCCGAGCCTGTCGCGCTGCTCGGCTCCGCTCACCTGACCACGCAGGAACAACTGGTCGCCGCGGACGTCGACCCGGATGCCCAGCTCGTTCGTGCGTCCGTCCTCGGCCAGCGCCTGTTGGACGCGGGCCGCGACGTACTGCGGAGCTTCCATCGCTTGCCTCCTTCTATTGTCGCCGCATGCCCGGGGATTAACGGCTCAAACGGCGCGAATAAGGTCTATAACGGCCTGTTCCACCGTCCCGTGGGTGGCGAGCTGCCCGTAATCGGCGTCCGCTCCGAGTTCGGTGAGGGCCGCGGCGATCGTCCTGTCCTGGTCGTACGCCTCCACCACCCGCGGGTCCACGTACGACGCCCGCGCCACGGTCGGCGTGTTGCCCAGATACTCGGCCACCTCCCGCATCACCCGGGTCACCGCCCGCTTCCTGGCGGTGCCGTTCCCCGGCGCGTGCTTGGAGACCGCCAGGCCCACGGCGGCCAGGACGGTCGCGTGCCAGGTGCGGAAGTCCTTGGCGGTGACCTCGCAGCCGACCAGTTCGCGCAGGTAGTCGTTGATCTCCTCGCTCCTGACGTCGCCCCAGCCGCCTTCCGGGCGGCGGTAGCGGAGCAGCTCGCCCTCCGCGCCGAGCGCCTTGAGCGAACGCAGCACCGTGCAGGCTCCGGGATCGGCCACCACGACCTCGCGGGAGATGTCCCCCTTGGCCTGGTAGGCGCAGGTCACGACGCCGTTGCTACAGGTCACGTGGTCCATCCGCAGGGTGGCCAGACCGTAGGTGTCGTAGCTCTCGCCGCCGATCCTGAAGAAGCCGACGTCCAGCAGGCGGGCGGCGGCGGCCAGCACCCGGTCCCGGGTCAGGCCGCGGCCCTTGAGACGGTCGTCCACGGCCTTGCGGAACGCGGGCAGGCGCTCGGCCACCTCCAGCACGTGGTCGAACTTCGCCTTGTCCTGCTGCTCGCGCCAGAGGTCGTGGTAGCGGTACTGCCGGCGTCCGGCCACGTCCACGCCGACGGCCTGGAGGTGGCCGTACGGGGAGGGGCAGATCCAGACGTCCTTCCACGCCGGGGGGATGACGAGCGACCTGATGCGCTCCAGCGTCGCCTTGTCGCGCACCGGCCGCCCGTCCGGTCCTTCGTAGCTGAACCCGCGCCCGCGACGGCGCCGGACGATCCCCGGCTCACTCTGGTCACTGGGATGTAGCTCGGGCACGCAGGGCGGCTACCCAGCACGTTAGGCAACAAACAGGACGGGCAGGTGAGCGGCATGCCTGAGAACACGGATGACGGTAGATGGCACGAAGAGGGTGACCGGAAGGGCCACCCCATGGTGCCCGCCACACCGCGCGACGTGGTGCACATCAGGGTGGGATCGTTCATTCTGGTGTTCCTCTTCGCGTTCACGGTGCTGGGACTCATAGCAGGCGCGCCGGTGATGGCAGGGATCGCGATCGTGCTGTTCATCATCACGATCGTCGACATCGCCCTGGCGATCCGGCGGCAGAAGGACCGAAACACGGGAGAGGCAGGCTGACAACCGACATGGCATCCCTTCGAGGACGCGTGGTAGTGGTGACGGGCGCGAGCGGCGGGGTCGGGCGGGCGGTGGTGCGCGAGCTGGGCGCTCGCGGCGCTCGGGTGGCCCTGATCGCCCGCGGCACGGCGGGCCTGGGCGCGGCCGCCGTGGACGTGGGAACCGCGGGCGGGGACGCGAAGGTCTACGAGGCGGACGTGGCCGACTATGAGCAGGTGAAGGCGGCGGCGGAGCGCGTCGAGGCGGAGATGGGACCGATCTCGACCTGGATCAACACCGCCTTTTCCTCAGTCTTCGCCAAGTTCACCGATATTTCGCCAGATGAGTACGCTCGTACCACTTCGGTGACGTACCTCGGTTATGTGTGGGGAACCAAGGTCGCCCTCGACCTCATGGGCCCTCGCAACGCCGGGACCATCGTCCAGGTCGGCTCGGCCCTGAGCCATCGCGGCATCCCCCTCCAGTCGGCGTACTGCGGGGCCAAGCACGCCATCAAGGGCTTCACCGAGTCGCTGCGCACCGAGCTCCTGGCCGACCGGAGCGGCATCGACGTCACGCTGGTCCAGCTCCCCGCGGTCAACACCCCTCAGTTCGAGTGGGTCCTGTCCAAGCTGCGGCGGCACCCCCAGCCCGTACCCCCGATCTACCAGCCGGAGGTCGCGGCGCGCGCCATCGTGTACGCCGCCGAGCACCCCGGACGCAAGGAATACTGGGTGGGCGCCAGCACCGCGGCCACCCTCATGGCGCAGCGCGTCGCCCCCGCCCTGGTGGACCGGTACCTGGCCAGGACCGGCATCCAGTCCCAGCAGACGGACGAGAAGCAGCCGAGCGGGGTGTCGAACCTCTGGGAGCCGGCCGACGAGGACAAGGACTACGGGGCGCACGGCACGTTCGACCGGCGCTCCCACGGTCACAGCCCGCAGGTGTGGCTCTCCCAGCACCGGCGGGCGGTGATGGCGGCTGTGGGGGGTGTGGCCGCGGCGGTCACGGTGGCCCGCCGGCTCGCTCGCTGACCGAGGGCCTTTCTCTGGCCCCCCGCCCGGCACCTGGTTACCGGGTGGGCCGCGGGAGCCCACCCGGATGCTCGCTCCGCTCGCCATGGTCACCCGCCCGGCACCCGGCTACCGGCTGGGCCGCGGGAACCCACCCCGGGCCAGGGGCGCAGCGAAGTGTCCCCTGCCGATGTACCGGCCATCCCCCTACCGTCCGACCTGGCAGCGGACCTGCTCATCCTCCACCAGCCGTCCCAGAGATCACCGGCTGGGCAACGGAAGCCGTCCCGGACCGGGTCCCAAGACGGCTTCCCTACCGAGGTATCGGCCATTCGCCAGCGCCCGACCTGGCAGCGGACCTGCTCACCCCCACCAGCCGTCCCAAAGATCACTAGTTGGGCAACGGGAGCATCACCAACCACTGCGATCTTCAGAGTCGCAGCACTCGGCTCCGGAGGGCCCGAGGGTCAAGGCAGTTCGGCTCAGCGCCCCGGCAAGGCTCGCTCCAGCTCGATCAAAGCCAGCGCAGGCCCCTCCTCGAACTCGTGGTCGTGGGTCCTGCCGGTCTCGGTGAAGCCGTTCTTGGCGTAGAAGCGGCGGGCCTGGGCCGAGTCCCGGATCGTCCACAGGTGCACGTCGTCGTACCCGGCGTCGCGTGCCGCGTCCAGGACGGCCGTCAGCAGAACGCCGGCGATGCCGCTGCCCCAGACGTCCGGATGGGCGAAGAAGGTATGAATCTCCGCGGAGCCGGGACGGGAAGTGGAAGCCCCGAACCGGGCGAAGGCCCCGGGCCGCTCGTTCAGGCGCGCCAGCAGGATCGGGTCTCCGCCCTCGGCCAGGATGCCGTGCCACTTGCCGCGCCGCTCCTCGATCCCGGCCGCGGCGACCTTCGGCGCACACAGCGGGCCGTGCGAGACGCCCCAGGACAGGGCGTGGATCTCGCCGAGGACGTCCCCGTCGCCGGGTTGCGCGGGGTGAACCGTGATCACGTCAGGCATGCCTCAGACACTACTGTCAGCCGCCGTCGCCGGCCCCGCCAGGGGACGAGGATTCGACCTGCCGGCCCGCCTCCCCATCCACTTGGACTTGGCAGATCAGACAGGCATGCGCGCGCCGATCCCCATTCGAGGGCATCACCGCGACTCCGAAGATCGCGTTGTCGCATCGTGCCCTTGCTCAACTGAGCACAACTGAGAAGTGGGGTTTCGACGACGTTTCTCAGTTGCTCTCAGTACGTCGCGCGTCCCTTACGCGAGGATCACAACGGTTCGAACCTCTACCAAGTGACCCGGCATAACCAACACCCCAACCCCCCAGTCCCCACCTCAAAGCCGAACACCCCACTTCAGGGGCCGTCCTGTCGCGTCCCATCCCCTGCTCAACTGAGCACAACTGAGAAGTGGGGTTTCAACGACGTTTCTCAGTTGCTCTCAGTACGTCGCGCGTCCCTTACGCGAGGATCGCGGTGGCTTCTACCTCGACCAGGTGGTCCGGGACGAACAGGGCCGCGACGCCCAGCAGGGTCGCCGGTGGGGTCGCCGTCGTGCCCAGTTTCGCCTTCGCCCGGGAGATCCCGTCCAGGAGCGCGGGCATCTTGTCGGGGGTCCAGTCCACGACGTGGACGGTCAGCTTCGCCACGTCGTCGAACGACCCGCCGGCCCCGGCGACGGCGGTGGCGACGTTGAGGTAGCACTGTTCGACCTGCGCGGCGAGGTCGCCCGCGCCGACGGTCGTGCCCTCGGCGTCCCAGGAGACCTGGCCGGCGACGAAGATCAGCCTCGTTCCCGACGCGACCGCCGTCTGGTGGTAGACGTCGATCTCGGGCAGGCCCTCGGGGTTCAGCAGGGTGACGGGCATGGCGAGCGCCTCCTGACAGGGGGGCCGGAACGCACGTACGGCCCCCAAGACTCTCTTGTGGTTACTGAGGAACTGTAGGAGAGTGTCTGCTGACGTGGAAGAACGCACTTTTCAGTGACTGGGGAACCTCATGGTGACCAAGCAGTTCAAGGGCTCGGACGGCGCGGCGGACCTGAGGCGGGCCGACTCCCTGGCGCGGGAGATCTTCACGGACGTCGCCAACAAGTGGGCGTTCCTGATCATCGAGGCCATCGGCGAGGGCACCCTGCGGTTCGGCGAGCTGCGCGACCAGGTCGAGGGCATCAGCCACAAGATGCTCACCCAGAACCTGCGCATGCTGGAGCGCAACGGGCTGGTCGAGCGGACGGTGTATCCGACCGTGCCGCCGCGGGTGGAGTACACGCTCACCGAGCCGGGGCGGGCCCTGCGCGCGACGGTCGACGCGATGTGCGCGTGGACGCAGCGCCACCTCGGCGACATCGAGGCCGCCCGCCGCCGCTTCGACGCCTGACGCCGCCCGCGAACCGCCCAGGCGAGGGAGGTTTCAACTGCCGACAAATGGGGTCAGCTGACGTCAGGCCCGAGTTAAGCGCCGCGCAGGGGGTAGGCGGCGTGAAACTCACGAGGAGGGTCTTGATGCCTGAACGCGATCTCCAGTACTTGACCGAACTGGCCGCGCAGCTGCGCGTCGACTCCGTGCGCGCCGCCGCGGCGGCCGGTTCCGGGCACCCCACCTCGTCCATGTCGGCCGCGGACCTGATGGCCGTGCTGTTCTCCTGCCACCTCAGGTACGACTTCGACCGCCCCGACAACCCCGGCAACGACCACCTGATCTTCTCCAAGGGCCACGCCTCCCCCCTTCTCTACTCGCTCTACAAGGCGGCGAAGGTCATCGACGACGAGGAGCTGCTGTCGTTCCGGCGCCGGGGCAGCCGGCTGGAGGGGCACCCCACCCCCCGGCTGCCCTGGGTGGACGTCGCGACCGGCTCGCTCGGTCAGGGGCTGCCGGTGGGCGTGGGCGTGGCCATGGCGGGACGGCTGGAACGGCTGCCGTACCGGGTGTGGGTGCTGTGCGGTGACAGTGAGCTGGCCGAGGGGTCCATCTGGGAGGCGGCCGAGCACGCCGGGGCCGAGGGGCTGGCCAACCTGGTCGTGATCGTGGACGTGAACCGGCTGGGTCAGCGCGGCCCGACCCGGCACGGATGGGACACGGGGGCGTACGCGCGCCGGTTCGGCGCCTTCGGCTGGCACACGATCGAGATCGACGGCCACGACCCCGGCCAGATCGACTTCGCGCTGGGGGACGCCTGCAACACCCGCCGGCGTCCCACCGTGATCCTGGCCAAGACGCGCAAGGGCGAGGGCGTCGTCGAGGTCGAGAACCGGGAGGGCGCGCACGGCAAGGCGCTCAAGGACCCCGACAAGGCCATCGACGAGCTGGGCGGGCCGCGCAGCGTCCATGTGGACGTGCACCGGCCGGAGGGCGAGGCCGAGCCGTTCCACTTCGATCCGCGCCCGGCGACGTTGCCGGAGTACGAGGTCGGCGCGAGGGCGGCGACCAGGGCGGCGTTCGGCGCGGCGCTGACGGCGCTCGGCGCGGCCCGCGGCGACGTGGTGGCGCTGGACGGCGAGGTGGCCGACTCGACCAAGACCGAGGAGTTCGGCCAGGCGTTCCCCGAGCGCTTCTTCGAGATGTACATCGCCGAGCAGCAGCTCGTGGCGGCGGCCGTCGGCCTGTCGGTGCGCGGCTGGACCCCGTACGCGGCCACCTTCGCGGCGTTCCTGACCAGGGCGCACGACTTCATCAGGATGGCCGGCGTGAGCCAGGCGTCGATCCGGCTGGTCGGCTCGCACGCCGGCGTCTCGATCGGCGAGGACGGCCCCTCGCAGATGGGCCTGGAGGACCTGGCCATGATGCGGGCGGTGTACGGCAGCACGGTGCTGTACCCGTGCGACGCCAACCAGGCGGCGGCGCTGACCGTCGAGATGGCGGACGTGTCAGGGGTGTCCTACCTGCGCACCACCCGCGGCGAGACGCCGGTCATCTACCCGCCCGGCGAACGTTTCCCGGTGGGCGGCTCGCGGGTGCTGCGGCGCTCGCCCGACGACCGGGCCACGATCGTGGCGGCCGGGATCACGGTCCACGAGGCGCTGGCGGCGGCCGACGAGCTGACGGCGGCCGGCCTCCCGGTCGGCGTGATCGACCTGTACTCGGTCAAGCCGGTGGACGCGGCGGTGCTGGTGGAGGCCGCCACGACGACGGGCAACCTGATCACGGTCGAGGATCACCGGCTGGAGGGCGGTCTCGGCGACGCCGTGCTGGACGCCGTCAGCGAGCTCGGCCCGCGGGTGGTGAAGCTCGCCGTGACCGGGTTGCCCGGGTCGGCGACGCCTGAGGAACAGCTCGCGGACGCCCGCATAGACCGCCACGCGATTGCCGAGGCGGTCAAGCGGTTGTTGTGAGGGAACTAGCGGGCTTTCGCCGTGGCCTTCCTGTTGGCCTTCTTGATGGCGTCCACCAGCTCCTTCTTGGTCATCCTGGATCGGCCGCGCACCCCGAGCCTGGACGCCACGCCCTGCAAGTGCTCCTTGCTGGCGTTGGCGTCCACGCCCTCCTGGGTCCTGCCGGAGCGGTCGGTCGCGCCCTTGTCGGACGGTCCCTTCTGCCCCTTGGGCTCCCAGTGGTCCCCGACCTTCTCGAAGGAGTGCTTGAGTGCGGCGAAAGCGGTCATGTGCGCGCGCCGTCCCTCTCCGTACTCCTTCACGGCGGAGTCGTGCGCCTTGATCCACGTGTTCTGTGCCTTCTTCGGCGAACGCTTGATGGTCGACGGCAGCTCGTCAACGGCTGGCATGTCGATTCACCTCCTACAGCGGCGGCTCGTCGTAGTGGCGGCGCTCCTCGTACACCGTGGTCCTGCGGGTCTCCGGCTCCTCGTAGATCTCGTGCCGGTGCACCGGCTCGTCGATCGGGCCGACCGCCCTGCGGGTGACGCTGATCCGGTAGATGCCGAACAGCAGCCCCGCCAGGCCACCGAGCATGAGGATGACGCCGACGACGTTGATGTCGAGACCGGCGAGGTCGAACTCGACGGCCCAGGTGAGGATCGCACCGAGCATGATGAGGATGATGCTTCCGGCGATGGTCATCAGATTTACCTCCTTGACACGAAGGAACCTCTATCCACATGTCGAAAAACAAACCAGTCGTGGTGATCGGGCTGATGGGATCGGGTAAGACGACCGCGGGCCGCCTCCTCGCCACCGCGCTGGGGATGCCGTTCACCGACAGCGACCCGTTCCTGGAGAAGGAGCACGGCGGCACGGCCGCGCAGATCGCCGTCCGCGAAGGGGCCGAGGCGCTGCACCGGTACGAGGCCGAGCACGTGCTGGCGGCGCTGGCGGGCGAGCCGAAGGTGATCGCGGCGGCGGCCAGCACCGTGGAGGACCCCCGGGTGCGCGAGGCGCTGCGCGAGGCGTTCGTGGTCTGGGTGGACGCCGCCGACGCCGTCCTGGCCCGGCGCATGAGCTCGGGCGCGCACCGTCCCGAGTTCCAGCCGGCGGAGATGCGGGCCCGGCGGGAGGGCTACTTCCAGCAGGTGGCGGACCTGACGTGCGACGTCGGCGTGCTGACCCCCGAGGAGGTGCGCGACGCGGCCCTGCGGAAAATGGGTTTGCCCGCCGATGAGCAGGACTGATACCCAGAGGGGATGTTCGCCGAGAAACCCACTTTGACGGGTGAGCGCGTCACGTTGCTCCCGGTCGGTCCCGAGCACGTCGAGGGCCTGATCACGTTGATCAGCGATCCGGAGGTGCAACGGCTGACGGGCTCGCACGGCGAGGTCGACCACGAGGTGGCCCGCCAGTGGTACAGCACGAGAGGCGAGCACGCCGACCGGCTCGACCTGGCCGTCATGGCCGGCGGCGAGTACGTCGGCGAGGTCGTGCTCAACGAGCTCGACCGGCACAACCTGTCGTGCAACCTGCGGATCGCGCTGATCGGCGCCCGGGTCTTCGGCAAGGGCTACGGCACCGAGGCGATCGAGCTGGTCCTCGGCCACGCCTTCGCCACCACGCCGCTGCACCGCGTCGGCCTCGGCGTCTTCACCTTCAACGACCGGGCGCGGCACGTCTACAAGAAGATCGGGTTCGTGGAGGAGGGCGTGCAGCGCGACACCTTGCTGTGGGAGGGCGAGTGGCACGACTCCGTGACGATGTCGGTGCTGCGGCCGGAGTGGCAGTCAAGATCCAGAAGCCTGGCATAATGATCATGACGCATGGGTCCCCCGAGGCGCGCGGGGGACCTGTGGTCGTTCACCGACAACCAACGGCCGGTCCGGCGCATCTAAGCATCAGTGACGATGCGCTTGGTGCCTGGTGATCCCGAGAGGCTGGGCGGCTTCTGGCTGGCCGCCCGGCTCGGCGCGGGCGCGCGCGGGGTGGTCTACGACGCCTACGACGACAAGGGCCGCCGCTACGCGGTGAAGGTGCCCCGGGTCGAGGTCGAGCCGGTCGCGCGGGTGAGCTGCCCGCATCTGGCGGAGGTGGTCGCGTCCGGGGTCGATCACGGCATCCCCTACGTGGTGAGCGAGTTCGTCGACGGGCCCGACCTGCGGCAGGCGGTCGAGCGGCACGGGCCGTACCGGGGCGAGGAGCTGGCGGCGCTGGCGGCCGCGCTGGCCGGGGCGCTCCGCGCGCTGCACGCGGCCGGGCTGACGCACCGCGACCTGCGGCCGGAGAGCGTGCTGCTGGCGGCGGGCGGCCCCAAGGTGATCGACATGGGGGTGGCGGTCGGCGGGTCGCTGGGGGCGACGTGCACGTACCTGGCCCCGGAGATCCTGACCGGCAGCGGCCACGAGACGGCGACGGACGTCTTCTCCTGGGGGGCCGTGGTGCTCTACGCGGCCACGGGCGGCGATCCGTTCTCCGGGCGGAGTCTCGGCGCGGTGCTGCACCGGCTGCTGACCGTCGATCCCGACCTGAGCGCCCTGCCCGACGGGCTGCGCGAGCTGGTCGGGCGGGCGCTGGCCAAAGACCCCGCCGCCCGCCCGGCGGCGGACGAGCTGCTGGTCGAGGCCGACCCCGCCGCGTTGCGCCCGCCGGCGGGCGTGGCCGGGCACCGGTCGCTCGGCGAGCTGGCCGAGCGCGTCTACGCCGGGCTCACGCCGCGCCAGCAGGAGGCGGTGCCGGGCCTGCTGCTGCGCCTGATGGACGGCGACGACCCGCACGACGAGGGCGGCGTGCTGGCCCCGCTGATGGACGCCGGGCTGCTCGTACGCCGCAGCGTGCGGGTGCCGCCGACCGAGACCGCGGTCGGCAAGCTCGTGGCGGTGCGCGACGACCGGGTGGCGCCGGCCAGCGCCGCGCTCTACCGGGCCTGGCCTCGCCTGCGCGGCTGGGTGGCCGACGAGCGGGACGGGCTGGCCGTCCACCGGGAGCTGCGCCTGGCGGCCGGCCGGTGGTCGCGCCACCGGCGCGGGCACACGTACCTCTACCGGGGCGACCGGCTCGACACGGCGCTCGGCTGGGCCGCGGCCAAGCGCCGCCACCTGCGGCTCAGCCAGCTCGAACGCGACTTCATCGGCGCGAGCGTGGCCATGTCCAAGCAGCGCAGGCGGCTGCTGCGGCCCTCGATGGCGACCCTGGCCGCCGCCCTCGCCGTCGCGGTGTCGATGTCCGCCGTCTCGCTCAACGGCGAGCGGGAACTGCGCGGACACCTCCTGGAGGCCAACGCGCGGGCCGTGGCCGCCCGCGCCGAGGCGCTGCGCTCCTCCGACCCGCGTACGGCGATGCGGCTGAGCGTGGCGGCCTGGCGGCTGTCGCCGGTGTTCGAGGCGCGGGTGGCGTTGCAGGCCTCCCTGGCGCAGCCGGAGCTGGGCGTGTTCACCGACCCCGCGGCCGACGAGCGGGCCGGCTACCTGCTGCGCGGCGACGAGCTGGTCAGGTGGCGCGACCGCACGCTGACCGTCTGGGACGTGCGCAGCGGCCGGCAGCTCGCCGCGCACGCGCTCCCCGAGGGCAGCGCCGCGCTGAGCGACGACGGCCGGTACGCCGAGAGCCCCGGCGGGCAGCCCGTCGAGGTGGCCACCGGCCGGGCCCCCGCGACCGGGACGTACACGATCACCAGCGGCAACCGCACCAGGGTCTACCGGGGCGCCGAGGTGCTGCTCGACGTGCTCGACCGCCGGGTGGCGGTGTCCCGCGACGGGAGCCGGGCCGCGGTCTCCGACCTGGACGGGCGGGTCGAGCTCTGGTCGCTGCCTGGCCGGGCCAAGGAGCGGGAGTTCACCGTCCGGCCGCAGACCGGGCCGGACCGGTCGGCGCCGCCCCTGTCGTTCAGCCCCGACGGCCGCACCCTGGCCGTCGCGGGCCGCGACGGCGTGACCCTCCTCACGCCCGGCGCCGGGCCGCCGCGGGAGGCCGCGACCGGAACCGCCGCCACCGCGTTCGCGGCGGAGGCGGGCGACGCGGCGATGCCCGCGGACGGCTCCGCCGGCACGCCCGTGTTCAGCCCCGACGGCAGCCTGCTCGCCCTCCCCGGCCGGGACGAGGTGCGCCTGTGGAGCGTGGCCGAGCGGCGGCTGGCCGGCGCCTACCGCTTCCGCGGCGACCAGCACGGCGACCTGGCCTTCTCCGCCGACGGCCGGACCCTGCGCTACCTGAGCGGCCTGGGCTCGGTCGTCTCGCTCGACGTCTCCGGGCTGCCGGCGCCCTCCTCCGGCGTCCGCACCGCCGCGCTGTCGAGCGACGGCCGGGTGGCGGCCAAGGACGTCGGGAACGCCATCCGGCTCACCGACGTGGTGGCGCGCAAGCCGCTGGCCGAGATCGCCGCCACCGGCGACGTGGCCTTCGACGCGGCGGGCAGGCTGCTGGCCGTGGCGGGCGACCCGGTCACCGTCTGGGAGGCGTCGGGCGGCAGGAGGGTCGCCGTCATCGACGCGGGCGGCGACGTGCCCGCCGTGGCCCTGTCCCCCGGCGGCGACACGCTGGCCACCGCGCGCGGCCGGCTGCTGGAGACCTGGGACGTGCGCGCCGGCCGCCGGATCAGGGCCTACGAGGGCGCGGGCGACCTGGCGATGGCCTTCAGCCCCGACGGCTCGACGCTCGCCTCCGGCACGAACCTGCTCGACCTGCGTACCGGCGAGGTCACCCCACTGGCCCCGGCCGCCGCCCGGCCCACCGCGCTCGCCTTCTCCCCCGACGGCCGCACGCTGGCACTCGGGCTCGGCGGCGGGCGCGTCGAGCTGTGGGACGTACGCGGGCGCGAGCGGGCCGGCTCGGTCGAGACCGGCCCGGCCCCCGTACGCGACCTGCGCTTCTCCCCCGGCGGCGACCTGCTAGCGATCGACGCGGAACGCACCTCCCTGTGGGACGCCGGCACGCTGCGCGAGGTCGGCCAGGTCGGGTCGTGGGCCGAGGGCCTGGCCTTCAGCCAGGACGGCCGCAGGCTGCGCGGCGTGGCGGCGGACGGCAGCGTCCGCGAGAGCCCGGTGGACCCGGCGCTGACGGCACAGGAGGTGTGCGCCCGCGCGGGCGGGCCGCTCAGCCAGGACGAGTGGAGCCGGCTGATCCCGGAGAGCGGCTACCAGGGCGGGTGCTGAGCCGGGCGGCCGGTCAGGAGGCGGGGTAGGTCTTGAGCACCCTGCCCTGGGGGTCGGCCACCAGGTAGCCGGTGCGGTAGGCGTCGCTGATGTAGACGAGCAGCACCTGCTTGGTGCTGGTGAAGACGAAGTTCGGATCGACGATGAGGTAGCGCGAGGTGGGCTTGCGCACGCCGAGGACGCTCTGGGCCTTCTTGAGCAGGCCGGGCAGGGCGTCCCAGTTGTACTTGGCCAGGTCGACGACCGGGGTGCGGATGGTGGAGCCGGTGCCCTCGCGGGTGGCCCTGCCGTCGCGGTAGGCGTAGCGGTCGTAGACGGCCGGGTCGCCCTTGACCGGGGCCTCGGCGGAGATGTACGTCGGGTAGACGACCATCCGGACGACCTTGGTGCCGCCCATGACCGGCTTGAGCGCCTTGATCGCGGTGCGGATGCCGTCGGCGGTGAGCAGGTTCTCCGGCTGCGGCTCCGGCTCCTCGCTCGCCTTCGGCTCCTCGACGTCGGTGGTCTCCACCGGGGTGAGCTGCGGCGTGTTCGGCTGGGTCGGCTCCTCGGCGCCGCGCACGCCGGGCAGCAGCGTGTAGACCAGCACGCCGGTCACCGCCAGCGCGCCCACGGAGGCCGTCACGGCGGCGACCGGCGAACGGCGGGCGCGGCGCGACGCCATGGTGCCGGCCCGCGAGAACGACGGCTCCGGCCCCCAGGGCTGCGGCGCCCCGGGCGGCACGGTGGCCCCCTGCCGCGCCCCGGGCGGCACGGTGGCCCCAGCCGGCGGGCCATGGTGGAACGGGGCCGGGGCGGGGGGCGGGTAGGCGGGCGGGGGCGAGCCGGGGTCGGCGGCGGCGGCGAGCATGCGGTCGAGGGTCTCGGCGTCGGGACGGCCGGCCGGGTCGCGGCGCAGCAGCGCGCCGAGCACGGGACCGAGCGGCCCGGCCCGCTCCGGCGGCGGCACGTCCTGGTTGAGCACGGCGGCCAGCGTCGCCAGCGTGGTGCTCCTGCGCAGCGGGTGGCGGCCCTCGACGGCCACGTACAGCAGCATGCCGAGCGACCACAGGTCGGAGGCGGGGTCACCCTCGTGCCCGTTGATGCGCTCGGGCGCCATGTACTCGGGCGAGCCGATGAACGACCCGGTCGCCGTCAGGCTGGTCGACTCGCGCACGGCGGCGATGCCGAAGTCGGTGAGCACCGAGC
>NZ_JBSFGJ010000149.1:0-20003 GCF_053596515.1 Nonomuraea sp. NPDC001684 | reverse complement strand
GGCAGCGGTGCCGGATCTGGGAGTGCAGCGCCTCGGCGGCCTTCTCCGCCCGGTACTCGTTGAAGAAGCCCAGCCCGACCGACACCGTCAGGATCACGCCGATGATGATCGCGTCCGTCGACTCGCCGAGGAAGAACGACGCGGCGGCGGTGACCGCCAGCAGGATCAGCAGGGGCGAGCGCAGCTGGCGGGCCAGCACCGCGACCCGCCGGGCCCGGTGGGTGCGCAGGGAGTTGGGGCCGACGGCGGCCAGGCGGCGCTCCGCCTCGGCCTGGCTCAGGCCGCCGCCGGTGCCGCCCAGCCGGGCCATGACGTCGTCGACCGGCAGCGCGGCCGCGACCGCGACGTCCAGCCCGCCCTCTCCGGTCATGTCACTGTCCGAGCCGTCCCGCCCGGCCTCCCCCTGGTTCTGGTAACCGTCCCGTCGCCAAGACAAAGGCAAAGGCGCTCCACGCCCGTCCCAACGCCCATCCGACGCCCGCGCCGACGCGGCGACGTGCCGTCAGTCCCGCGGCCGGACGACCGCCACCGGGCAGCGGGCGTGGTGCAGCACGCCGCGGCTGATCGACCCGAGCAGCGCCGACCCCAGCCCGCCGCGCCCGTGCGACCCCACCACCAGCAGGTCGGCGTGGTCGGAGGCCGCGGTGAGCGCGTCCACGGGGTGCGCCGACGGAGTCTCCCGCACGACGACGACCTCGGGGTAGTCGGCGGCGAACACGTTCACCCGATCGTCGACGACCTGCTGCTGTGCGGCGCGGACCTCGTCCATGGCGTAGGCGGCCTCCGGCGCGAACGCGTGCACGGGCAGCTGCCAGGCGTGCAGCACCCGCAGCGTGGCGGCCCGCAGCCGGGCCTGCTCGAAGGCGTGGGCCAGGGCGGGCTCGCACTCCGGCGAGTCGTCCACCCCGGCCACCACCTCGCCGCGCACCTGCTGCCGGTCGCCACGGACCACCACGACGGGGCAGCGGGCGTGCCCGGCGACGTGCGTGCTGACCGAGCCCAGCAGCGCGCCGGCGAACCCGCCGAGGCCGCGGCTGCCGAGCACGATCTCGGCGGCCTCCTTCTCCTGCCCGCGCAGCACGACCGCCGGCAGACCTTCGACGTCCTGCGTCGTGACCTCGACGGACGGCTGCCGTTCCCGGGCCAGCGCCTCGGCCTCCCGCAGGATCCGCTCGCCCTCGTCCGCCGGCAGGTCGGGCGCCCAGCCCGGGGAGAACCGGCGGATCTGGTACGGCGTGCGGTCCACGGCGTGCACGATCCGCAGCGGCAGCCGCATGCGGAAGGCGTCGTCCGCGGCCCATGCGACGGCGGCGCGCGAGGCCGCCGAGCCGTCGACTCCAACAACGATCATGATGTTCCCTCCTTCGTCACCTCCCATGAGACCCGGCCTCCCGCCGTCCCTCGCAGAGCCGAAGGTCGGCCGGGCCAGGGCCGAAGGGCCTTCCCCGATGCCGTCCGGCGGACGCGGGCGGCCTCGACGGCGTCCCCCCGTCCGTCGCCGCGCCCTGCACCACGACCACGGGACACGGCGGCAGCCGCAGGCACGACAGCAGCACCGCGCCCAGCCGCCCGTCCCCGGCGGGCCGCGCGGCGGAACCGAGCACCAGCAGGCCGGCCCCGCGCGCCTGGTCCGCGAGCGCCGTCTCCGGGCGGCCCCGCACGAGCCGCGCCTCGACGGCGACGCCGGGGAACCGGTCCATGACCAGGGCCACCGCCTGATCGAGCGCGGCGCTCGCGCGCGCCTCCTCGAACCCGGCGGGCCGGGACGGGCAGGGCGCGTACGGCGCCCTGTGCTCGATCGAGGGCTCCCAGGCGTGCACCACGACCAGCCGCGTCCCGCGACGGGCCGCCTCGTCGGCGGCCCATAGCAGCGCGGCCGCGCAGTCCTCGGTGCCGTCGGTCCCGGCCACGATCAGGCGAATGCTCATATCTCCACGATCCGCCCGCGCGACCGGGGCGGAACAGGGCCGAAAGCCCCGCTTGCGGTGACTTTCGGCCCTGCCGCCGTCCGGCTGGTCTCCGGAGGCTGGAGGGGCGGGGAGACCTGCACGTTTACCGCCCTGAGCAGGGCGAAGACTAGATCCTGAAGACACCTCGCAGCGACTCCGCCGGCCCGAGGGCCACCGCGGGCAGGAAGGACACCCACGTGACGCCCTCGTCCTCTGGCCTGTCATCGGCGGAGGCAGCCGTCCGCCTGGAACGCGACGGCCCCAACCTGCTCCCGCGCAAACCGCCCACCCCGCTGTGGCGGCGCGTCGTCACCCAGCTCCGCGATCCGCTGATCATCGTGCTGCTGATCGCGGCGGCGCTGACCGTCGGCACCGGCGACTGGACGGACGCCGCGGTGATCGCGCTGGTCATCGTGGTCAACACGGCCGTCGGCGTGACGCAGGAGGTGCGCGCCGACCGCGCCATCACGGCCCTGGCCGAGCTGGCCACCCCGGAGGCCCGCGTGGTGCGCGACGGCCACCAGCGGCAGATCCCGGCCGGTGACGTCGTGGTCGGAGATCTGCTGGTGCTCGCCGAGGGCGACATCGTCCCGGCCGACGCCGAGGTGGTGGAGTCGGCGTCACTGCTGGTCGACGAGTCGGCGCTGACGGGCGAGTCGGTCCCGGTGGACAAGGACGCGGGCGCGGCGGTCTCCTCGGGCACCGTCGTGGCCCGCGGCAGGGGCCGGGCGGTGGTCACCGCGATCGGCGCGGCGAGCGCGAGCGGGCGCATCGCCTCCCTCATGGTCAAGGGCGCCGGGCTCACGCCGCTGCAGCGCCGCCTGGTCGGGGTCGGCCGGCTGCTGGCCGGTGTCGCGGTGCTGCTGTCGGCGCTGGTGCTGGTCCTGGGCCTGGTCCGCGGCCAGCCGGTCGAGCTGATGGTGGTGACCGCGATCAGCCTGGTGGTCGCCGCCGTGCCCGAGTCGCTGCCCGCGGTCGTGACCCTGAGCCTGGCCCTGGGCGCCCGCCGGATGGCGGCCCGTGACGCGCTCGTCCGCAACCTGCCCGCCGTGGAGACGCTGGGCTCGGTGACCGTGCTCGCCACCGACAAGACGGGCACCCTCACCGAGGGCCGGATGGTCGCCCGGCACCTGTGGACCCCGGCGGCCGAGGCCGCGGTCACCGGCTCCGGCTACGCGCCCGACGGCGGCCTCGCCCCCGGCCGGGACCCGGACGAGTTCGCCGAACTGCTGACCGCCGCGGCGCTGTGCAACGACGCCCGCCTGCGCCCGCCCCGGGAGAACGGGGAGGAATGGACGGCGCTGGGCGACCCCACCGAGGCCGCGCTGCTGGCCGCCGCCGCCCGGCTCGGCCTCGACCGCGCGGGCCTGCAGGAATGGTTCCCCAGGGTCGCCGAGCTGCCCTTCGACAGCGACCGCAAGCGGATGAGCACGGTGCACCTGCTGCCGGGCGGCGGCGTCCGCCTGATCTGCAAGGGCGCCCCGGAGGCGCTGCTGCGCCCGGACGTGCTGACCGACGACCCGGAGCTGCCGGCCCGCGCCGCCGAACGCGCCGACCGGTTCGCCCGGGACGGCTACCGCGTGCTGGCGGTCGCCGCCGCCGACCTCGACGCCGTCCCGCATCCCGTGCGGGAGGACGGGCTGAGGCTGCTCGGGCTGGTCGCGATCCTCGACCCGCCACGTGAGGCGGCGGCCGCGGCCGTGGCCGACTGCGCGCGGGCCGGCATCAGGACGGTCCTCATCACCGGCGACCATCCGGGCACCGCCCGCGCGGTCGCCGCCGACCTGGGCATCATCGGCGCCGCCGACCGGGTCGTCGACTGCCGAGAGCCCGGCGCGCTCGCCGCGGGCCCGGCCGGCGTCTACGCGCGGGCCACCCCCGAGCAGAAACTCGACATCATCGAGGGCCTGCGGGGCCGGGGCGAGGTCCTGGCGATGACCGGCGACGGCGTCAACGACGGCCCGGCGCTGCGCCGCGCCGACATCGGGGTGGCCATGGGCAGGCGCGGCACCGAGGTCGCCCGGCAGGCCGCCGACCTCGTGCTCGCCGACGACAACCTGGACACCGTCGTGGCGGCCGTCGAGGAGGGCCGCCGGGTCTACGCCAACATCCGCCGGTTCCTGGTCTACGGCCTGTCGGGCGGCGCGGCGGAGATCGCGGTGATGGTGCTGGGCCCGTTCCTCGGGTTGCCGCTGCCGCTGCTGCCCGCGCAGATCCTGTGGATCAACCTGCTCACCCACGGCCTGCCCGGCGTGGCGCTGGGCGGGGAGCCGACGGTGCCGGGAACCATGTCGCAGCCGCCGCGTCCGCCGGGTCAGAGCATCATGGGGGCGGGCCTGTGGCAGCGGGTCGTCCGCATCGCCGTGGTGCTCACGGCCGTCACCCTGGGCGTCGCCGTCTGGGGGTCGATGACCGGGCGGCCCTGGCAGAGCATGGCCTTCTTCGCCCTCGGCGCCACCCAGCTCGGCGTGGCGCTGGGCACCCGGACCCGCCCCGGCACCCTGGCCAACCCGATGTTGCTGCTCGCCGTGGGCGGCGCGTTCGTCCTGCAGCTGGCCGGGCTCTACCTGCCGCCGCTGCGCGAGCTGCTCGGCACCCGGCCGCTGTCGCCGGGGGATCTGCTGGTCGTCGTCGCGCTGTCCACGCTGGGCTACGCCGCCGCCCGCCTGGACCGGATCCTGCACCCGTCCCCGACGCCCGCGCAGGACTGAGAACGGCGCCCGGCGGAAACCGCCGGGCGCCGTTCTCAGCGGGCCGTCAGGACGCGTGGACCGGGAAGGACGCCGCCAGGCTCTCGCCCCACTGCCTGGCCCGCTCCAGCTCGCCCGGCACCAGCGGCCCCTGCGTCCCGGTCACGTAGAAGCTGCACGGCGGCACGGCGAGCCGGACGCCGAGGCGGCGCAGCCGCTTGGCGACCGCCCGGCCCGCCGAGCCCGGCAGGCGGGGCTTGGCCACGCGGGTGTCGAAGGCCGCCGAGCAGAGCCCGGCCGACGACGTGCCGAGCGTGGCCAGCCACTCGCGCACGCCCCTGCCGCGCGACACCAGCGGCCCGGCGGCCTGCTGGGCGGCGGACTCGCGGGTGGAGGCCCGGCTCATGGAGAAGGCGTGCGTCGGGCCGCCCACCACCAGGAGGGTGACCTCGTCCCCCACGTGCGCGGGGGCCGAGCCGACCTCCGCCACCTCGGCCCGCATCCGGGTGGCCAGCCCCTCGGCCACGGCCTGGGCGATCCGCTCGGTGTTGCCGTACATGGACTCGTAGACGACCAGTGCCTTCATCTCACGCCTCCCGCCGTTCCGGCAGGATGGGTTCGAGGTGGAACATCCCGGTCACCACCTCGCTCGGCTCGGGCCGCGGCTCGATCCGTCCGGCGACCGCCGACAGGACGTCCCGGGCGGTGATCAGGCCCACCAGGCCGTCGTCGGACAGCACGGGCACGGCGTCCACGTCGGCGTCCAGCATGGCGGCGGCGACCCTGCTCAGCGGGGTGTCCGGTCCCACCCGGGGCGTGCGCGCGCCGCCGAGCAGGTCCCGCACCTCGCGGCCGGCCTGCTCCTGCGGCCCGCCGGACCAGGACGCGGCCAGGCACTCCCTGGTCAGGATGCCCAGCAGCCGCCCTCCGTCGAGGACCGGCAGGTGGTGCACGCCGGCCCGGCGCATCAGCTCCCACGCCATCAGCGGCGACTCCTCGGCCTTGACGGCCACCAGGACCCGGCTCATGACCTGTCCCGCCGTCGGCGACCCGTTCATGACCTGTCCAGCCGTCGGCGACCCGTTCATGACCGCTCCTCCGCGTCCGGCCGGACCACGGCGACCGGGCAGGTCACGTGGTGCAGCACGCCGTGGCTGACCGAGCCGAGCACGGCGGAGGCGAACCCGCCCCGGCCGCGCGAGCCCACGACGACCAGGTCGGCCGATCCGGCCGCCTGCATCAGGGCGGTGACCGGGTGGGCGCACGGCTGCTCGTCGGTGATGACCAGGTCCGGGTTGGCCTCCCGCCAGGGCACGACCCGCTCGCGCGCCGCGCCGGTCTCCTCGCGCATCAGGTCCTCGATCAGGCTGTTGTACGTGACCGCGTACGGGGAGAAGACGGGCATCTGCCAGGCCGAGACCACGTGCAGCCGGGCGCCGCGGGCCCTGGCCTGCTCGACGGCGTACTCCATGGCCGCCTGCGCGTCCTGCGACCCGTCGTAGCCGACCACCACCCTGCCGTGCTCGGCGGGGGCGGCGGCGGGGGCGCGGACGACCACGACCGGCCCGGACGCGTGCCCGGCCACCGCCAGGCTCACCGAGCCGACCGTCATCCCGGCGAACCCGCCGAGCCCCCGGCTGCCCAGCACCACTCCGCCGGCCGTCGCCGACTCGCGGATCAGCTCCCCGGCCACGTTCCCGGACAGCAGCTCCGTCGTCACCTTGACGTCGCCGGCCAGCGCGCGGGCCCGGTCGGCGGCCTCCTCCAGCAGGCGGGCGCAGTGCTCGGCGTTCGCTTCGTGCAGCCACTGCGGGCCGACGTGCACGAGACGCAGGTCCAGGCCCCGCCGCCGCGCGTCGGCGGCCGCCCATTCCACCGCTCCGGTCGCCGGGACGGACCCGTCCACACCGACGACGATGTGAGTGCTCATCGCGCATCTCCTTCACCGGTCGAAGCTCTCACCCTCAGGCTCCTACGGGCGGCGGCGCGGCGCCGGAGGAGGAAGTCCCGCCCGGCAGGGCCGTTGGTCCTCATCGGCGTCGCGGGGAGACGATCTGGCACGATCCGGTCACGCCATCGGCTCACCCTCCCCACGCTCTGTAGTGTCGATGAGCGCCCCCTCCTCGCGCAGTAGCCCGCTCAACGTGAGGACGTCCTCATGACCGAAGAAGCGGATCCCCCCGTCGCAGCGCCCGCCGCTCCCGCCCGCACCGGCGACCTGCTGGAAAAACCCCAGCTGGCGGAGATGTTCGCCCTGGCCAAGAAGCTGGACGGCACCTGGCCCATCTTCGCTCGGAGCCTGGATCCCGCCGACGACCCGGCGCTCCTGCGCGGCCGCTACCGGGCGGTGGCCGCGTCCACCGCCCGCTGGTCGGTGCGGCGCAAGCACGTCGAGGACTGCGTGGCCGCCTGGGTCCTGCTGCCCATGCTCGGCGCGGCCGTCGTCTTCGTGGTCTCGGTGTTCTCCGTCACCTCCGTGCCGAAGATCTTCCTGGCCGTCGTGGGTCTCACGGTCTTCATCTGGGTCTCCGTCTGGATCGAGAACCGGCGGCATCGCCCGCTCTTCCGCTACCTTCTCGACCCGCTGATCACCATGCTGGGAATCGGCTGCTTCCCGGCCGCCCTGTACCTCCGCCACGCCACCGGCCCGGCGTGGGCGGTCGACCTGGCGAGCCGGGCATGGATGCCGATCCCCCAGAGCATCGGCACCGTCTGCTGCGCCCTGGTTCTCGGGATGATCCCGGTCAAGGGGGTGATGTGGCAGTGGGACCGCGAGTCCCGCGCCTCGCCCACCGAGCCGCTCTTCGAGCAGCTGGCGGCCATCCTGGCCCGCGCCGAGCCCGACCGCCGCGGGCAGCTCCCGCCGGGGACGCGCAGGGAGATCCTCGCTCTCCTGGGCAAGGTCTCCTTCCTGCTGCGGGTCGGCATCCCGACCGCCGCCCGGGGCGGGACGCCGCTGACCAGGGCCGTGGTCCGCGCCCGCGCGGTCGAGGCGTCCAGGGCCGTCATCGACCTCCAGTTGTGGGTGGCGCTGCCGTCCCCGACCGCCTACGACGACCTCCGCACCCGCGTCGCCGAGCTGACCCGCACGGTCATCACGGGCGAGTACGACCGGCTCCCCACCCGCGACGCCACCCCGGAGGAGACCCGCCGGACATGGCACGCCCGCGTCCTGGAGACCGTCCGGACCCTGGTCATCGCCCTGCTCCCGGTGGCCGGCCTGGTGACCGCCGACCGGCTGGGCCTCAGGCTCCCGGCCCCCTTCGACGACGGCGCCATGATCGCCGTCGTGGCCTGGGCCGTCGTGCTCCTCCTGGGGTTGCTCGACCCGAACTTCGCCTCCCACCTGGCCGCCGCCCGTGACCTGACCACGCTCCCGACGTTCAACCGGAACACCGACAAAGGCGCGTAGCGCGGCCCGGTCCGGTCAGGAGGACGTCAGCCGCGCGAGCGTCTGGTGGGCGATCTCCCACTCCTCGTCGGTGGGGATGACGAGCACGGGCACCTCGGCGCCGGGCAGGGACACCGCGCGCTCGCCGGACGCCCCCGCGGCGTTGAGCACGGGGTCCACCGCGATGCCGAGCCGCTCCAGCCCCGCCAGGCAGGCGGCGCGGGTGGCGGCGTCGTGCTCGCCGACGCCGCCGGTGAGCACGATCGCGTCCACCCGGCAGCCGAGCAGCGCGTGGTAGGCGCCGACGTACTTGCGGATGCGCCGGGTGTAGATCTCCAGGGCCAGCCTGGCCTCGTCGTCGTCGCGGGCGCGTACCTGGCGCATGTCGCCGGACCCGGTGAGCGCGAGCAGGCCGCCGCGGTGGCTGAGCTCGTGCTCCACCTGCTGGGCGTCCAGGCCGCCGGTGCGGGCCAGGTACGCGGCCAACGCCGGGTCGACGTCGCCCGAGCGGGTGCCCATGACCAGCCCTTCCAGCGGCGTCATGCCCATGGAGGTGTCGACGCTGCGCCCGCCGGAGATCGCGGTGGCGCTGGCGCCGTTGCCGAGGTGGAGCACGATCAGGTTGAGCCCGGCGAGGTCGCGGCCCAGGGCGGCGGCGGCGCGGCGGGAGACGTACGCGCACGAGGTGCCGTGGAAGCCGAAGCGCCGCACGCCCCGCGCCCGCCACTCACGCGGCACCGCGTACGTGTACGCCTCGGGCGGCAGCGTGCGGTGGAACGCGGTGTCGAACACGGCCACCTGCGGCACGTCAGGGAACACCTTGAGCGCCAGCCGGATGCCGGTCAGGTTGACCGGGTTGTGCAGGGGCGCGAGCGGGGCCAGCTCCTCGATCGCGGCGATGACGTCGTCGTCGATGAGCACCGCGTCGGTGAACCGGGTGCCGCCGTGCACCACCCGGTGCCCGACCGCGACCGGCGCCGGCTCGGGCCCGGCGGCGGCGAACGCCGCCAGCATCGCCTCCAGCCCGTCCCCGTGGCTGGGGAAGGGACGTTCCCGGACGTACGGCGGCCCGTCCCCGCCGTGGTGCGTGATCCGCCCGCGGTCCTCGCCGATGCGCTCGACCAGCCCTCGGGCGGCGCGCTCGCGGGTGTGCGGATCGACGAGCTCGTACTTGATGGAGGAGGATCCCGTGTTCAGCACGAGAATGGGGTCGGCCATGCCCATGACCCTAAGTCCGTTCCGCGGGTCGGGTGGCGGCGCGGATCTCGTTCGGGACTTCCGGCCCTACCGGCCCGGCCGCGTCCCGCGTTGTGATGGGAGAGCCACGAGGCCGCCACCCCGCGCGGAGCGGGCCGTGGGGCGACCGTCGTGGCAAGCTGACCTGGAAGACCGACGACTGCGAGTGGGAGGCCAGACAGCGATGCTCGTCCGCGAGGTCATGAGCGGCCCGGCCGTCACCGTCCGCGACACCGATCCGGTGCGGCGAGCCGTGCGGGTCCTGCACGGCCACGACATCACCGCCGCGCCCGTCGTCGGCGACGACGGGCGGCTCGTCGGTGTGGTCAGCGAACTGGACCTGCTGCGGGGGGAGTTCGAGCCCGATCCCCGCGCGACCGTCCGCCCGGCCGCGCCGGCCGACGAGCCGCCGCCCCGCCAGGTCATGGACGTCATGAGCCGCGACGTCGTCACGGTCACCGAGACCACCGACGTCACCGTCGCCATCGATCTCATGGTCCGCGAGCGGGTCAAGAGCCTGCCCGTCGTGACCGGAGGCCGGATCGCCGGGATGGTCAGCCGCCGTGACCTGATGGCCATGCTCGCCCGCCCCGACGAAGACCTGCGCCAGGCGGTCGAGGCCGCGTTGCGCGAGCAGTACCCGGCGGGCCCCACCTGGGACGTCGCCGTCCGCGACGGCGTGGCCGAGCTGCGCGGGCCGTCCCGGCAGCAGGCCGACCACATCGCCGGCGTGCTGGCCCGCACGGTGCCCGGCATCGTCCGGGTCAGACATGTCCGGCCGTCACCGTGAAACGGGCCGTCGCTGTGAAGACCGGCCGTCGCTGTGAAGACCGGCCGTCCATGACGTGGTCGCTTTCTCGGCCGGGTCAGCCGACCAGCACGTCGTCACCGGCGTCCCCCATCCCGCCGGACGCCAGGGGTAGGAGGACTTCCCCGCCGTCGTCATGGTCTCGCCCGGCAGCCCGCCGAGGCCCAGCAGCAGGACGCTGGCGACGGCACACGACACGATGTGGATCACCCGCACAGTCCCAGCATGCCTGCCGAGCCCGACCGATACCGCGAAACCGACAGATCACCCGGCCGCCGCCACTTCAGGACGCCCACCCCCGCAGGGGACTCGGTGGCCGGCCCGGGGTTGTGATCCGGGTCGTTTGTGTCCGCCCCAGGGGCAGGGTCCATACTCGGGCGGTGTCCGATCTGATGACCACTGGACAGTTCGCCGCGCGGTCCAACCTGACGCTCAAGGCGCTGCGGCTCTACGACGCCAAGGGGCTGCTGCCGCCCGCCGAGGTCGATCCGCGCACCGGTTTCCGCCGTTACGGCCGGGCGCAGCTCGCCGTGGCCCGGCGCATCACGCTGCTGCGCGCCATCGACATGCCCCTCGCCGAGGTCGGCAGGGTGCTGCGGCTGGACGGCCCCGCGGCGGTCGAGGCCATCGCGAAGCACTGGAGTCACCGCGAGGAGCAGTGGCGGGCACGTCAGTCGCTGCTGGCCTACATCCGGCAGGTCTTCCTGGAGGAGGCGACCCCCGCGTACGAGGTGCGCCTGCGGGACGTGCCCGAGCAGCGCGTGATCTTCATCCACGGCCATGCGCGCGCCTCCGGCCTGGCGGACTTCATCACGGACGCCTCGGCCGCGCTCTTCGCCCACCTGGGGGCGGCCGGCGGCTGCCTGTCCGGGCCGCCGTTCGCCGTCTTCCACGGCACGGTGGGCGAGGACTCGAACGGCCCGGTGGAGGTGTGCCTGCCGACCGGGAGCCCGATCGAGCCCGCCGGCCGGATCGGCGTCCGGCTGGAGCCGTCCCACCGGGCCGCGTACGTCGAGGTCAGCAAGGAGCGGTCGCACTACCCGGCGATCCTGCCGGCGTACGACACGCTCAAAGCCTGGCTGGACGACCACGGGCTGGCCCCGGCGCTGTCCATGCGCGAGATCTACCACCCGAACCGGGAGACGGCGGCCCCGGCGGAACACGTCACCGACGTCGCGGCCCCGTTCGCGCCGCCCTCCTGAGCGACGGCCCTCGGCGCGGCTCGGGCCGGACCGCGTGGCCGACGGCGTCCAGGCACAGCCCGGACTGCGTCCCCGTGATGGTGACGTCGGAGTTTCGCTTCATGGTTCCGCCCGTTCGTGTGTCAACGCCAACAAGTCGCGGTGCCGGTGGGACGGAGGAAATACGAGCTGGACGACCCCGTCAAGAGCCCCGAAGCCCGAAGCGGCCGAAAACGCGCTCCCACCTCGGACCGGCCGCCACCCGTCCCCGTGAAACTTTCACGACCCGTCGGCCGAAAACTTTCGACAGGTAGCGGCCCTGGATGACATGCCCACACCAGCAAGACGGCTCCGAAAGTTTTATCCGAATCTTGACAACTTTCGGCGAGATCCACACACTGAGTGCCCGAGCCCGGCTCTCCCATCCGCTCCCGAACGCCCTGGGCGCATCCCTCCGAAGTGCGTCCGCACAACCTTCCCCCCATGATTCGCGTACGGAGGCTCCAGCATGCGTGTCAACGCCATGTCCCCACCGACCGCCGGACGGCCGCCCGGCGCGCGCCGCCGGGCGCTGATCACCGGCGCACTCGGCGCGCTCGGCCTGCTCACGGCCCTGGCGACGGCGATTCCGGCCGATGCCGCGGCGAGCACGCTCGGCGCGGCCGCCGCGCAGAGCGGCCGCTACTTCGGCACCGCCATCGCCGCGGGCAAACTCGGCGACTCCGCCTACACGACGATCGCCAACCGCGAGTTCACCATGGTGACGGCCGAGAACGAGATGAAGATCGACGCCACCGAGCCCAACCGGGGGCAGTTCACCTTCACCAACGGCGACCGGGTCTACAACTGGGCCGTGCAGAACGGCAAGCGGGTACGCGGCCACACCCTGGCCTGGCACTCCCAGCAGCCCGGCTGGATGCAGTCGTTGTCGGGCAGCTCGCTGCGCCAGGCGATGATCGACCACATCAACGGCGTCATGTCCCACTACAAGGGCAAGATCTACGCCTGGGACGTGGTCAACGAGGCCTACGCCGACAGCGGCGGCGGCCGGCGCGACTCCAACCTCCAGCGCACCGGCAACGACTGGATCGAGGTGGCCTTCCGCACCGCGCGCGCCGCCGACCCGGCCGCCAAGCTGTGCTACAACGACTACAACATCGACAACTGGACCTGGGCCAAGACGCAGGGCGTCTACAACATGGTCAAGGACTTCAAGGCGCGGGGCGTGCCGATCGACTGCGTCGGCCTGCAGTCGCACTTCAACGGCAACAGCCCGTACAACAGCAACTACCGCACGACCATCCAGAGCTTCGCCGCGCTCGGCGTGGACGTGCAGATCACCGAGCTGGACATCCAGGGCGGCTCGGCCACCACGTACGCCAGCGTCGTCAACGACTGCCTGGCGGTGCCGCGGTGCGCCGGCATCACCACTTGGGGCGTGCGCGACACCGACTCCTGGCTCGGCTCCGGCGCCGCCGCGCTGCTCTTCGACGGCAACGGCAACAAGAAGGCCGCCTACACGGCGGTGCTCAACGCGCTGAACGGCGGCGGCACGTCGCCGCCGCCCGGCGGCGGCGCGGGGCAGATCAGGAGCACGGCCGCCGGCCGCTGCGTGGACGTGCCCAGCTCCAGCACCACCGACGGCACGGCCGTCCAGCTCTGGGACTGCAACGGCCAGAGCAACCAGCAGTGGACCCAGACCTCGGCAGGGGAACTGAAGGTCTACGGCAACAAGTGCCTGGACGCCGGAGGCACGGGCAACGGCGCCAAGATCCAGATCTACTCCTGCTGGGGCGGCGACAACCAGAAATGGCGCGTCAACACCGACGGCACGATCGTGGGCGTGCAGTCCGGGCTGTGCCTGGACGCCGTGGGCGGCGGCACCGGCAACGGCACGGGGCTGCAGCTGTACACCTGCTGGGGCGGCAGCAACCAGAAGTGGACCTACAACGCGGGCGCCGCGTGAGCGTCGCCCGCCCGTCGCGCCGGGGCCCGGCGCCCCGGCGCGACCTCGCCCGCTGACCACCCCTCCCCCGGCCCGGCGAGGCCGGGGAAGGGGTCCCGGGTGACGCCCGTGAAACTTTCATGGCGACGGGCCGTCTCCGTGGAGAGAGAACTCCAGGCGGGAAGGCACGCACAGGACGAAGCCCGGCTCGGCCGGCAATCCCCTCATTGACACCGGAACGGACCGTCGGTTGTACTCCCTCACTACGGAGTAGTCCCATCGGCAAGACGATGTTAGCGCTAACACCCCTCTTCAGCCAAGGAGCCCCGGTGACCGAGTCGACCAGTTGTTAGCGCTAACAACTCACGCCGAAAGACCAGGCCACGGGCTTTCGAAAGAAGGCCCTGACCTGCTGACCCCGTGACCGGCCCACGGCCGTTCACCGCCCCCCATCCCAAGGAGCTACGCATGTCCTTGAGCCGCCGTCAGCTCTTCCAGGCCACGGGCGCGACCGCCGCGCTCTCCGTCGTCGGTCAGTTGGCCGGTGCGTCCCCCGCCCTGGCCGCAGTCCCCTGGAGCAGGCCCGACCTCGGCGTCTCAGCCTACGAGTTCGACCTCGGCCAGGTCCGGCTGACCTCCGGCCGCCTGCTGGACAACCAGAACCGCGCCCTCGCCTACCTGCGCTTCGTCGACGTCGACCGGCTGCTGTACGTCTTCCGCGCCAACCACCGGCTGTCCACCGGCGGCGCCGCGCCCAACGGCGGCTGGGATGCGCCCGGCTTCCCGTTCCGGTCGCACGCGCAGGGCCATTTCCTGACGGCGTGGGCGCAGGCGTACGCCGTGCTCGGTGACACCGCCTGCCGCGACAAGGCGCGCTACATGGTGGCGGAACTGGCCAAGTGCCAGGCGAACAACCCGGCCGCCGGGTTCACCGGCGGTTACCTGTCCGGTTTCCCGGAGTCGGACTTCACGGCCCTGGAGAACCGCACGCTGACCAACGGCAACGTGCCCTACTACTGCGTCCACAAGACCCTGGCCGGGCTGCTGGACGTCTGGCGGCTGATCGGCGACACCCAGGCCAGGACCGTGCTGCTCGCCCTGGCGGGCTGGGTGGACGCCCGGACGTCGCGACTGTCCGCCGCCCAGGCGCAGGCCATGCTCGGCACCGAGTTCGGCGGCATGAACGCCGTGCTGACGGACCTGTACCAGGCGACCGGCGACCCCCGCTGGCTGGCCACGGCCCAGCGGTTCGACCACGCGGCCGTGTTCGACCCGCTGGCCGCGAACCAGGACCGGCTCAACGGCCTGCACGCCAACACCCAGGTGCCCAAGTGGATCGGGGCGGCCCGCGAGTACAAGGCGACGGGCGCCACCCGCTACCGCGACATCGCCGTCAACGCCTGGGCCATCACGGTCGGCGCGCACACGTACGTGAACGGCTCCAACAGCCAGGCCGAGCACTTCCGCGCGCCCGGCGCGATCGCCTCCTACCTGACCAGGGACACCGGCGAGGCGTGCAACACCTACAACATGCTCAAGCTGACCCGGGAGCTGTGGCTGCTGTCCCCCGACCGGGCCGACTACTTCGACTACTACGAGAACGCCCTGCTCAACCACCTCCTCGGCCAGCAGAACCCGGCCGACGCGCATGGGCACGTCACCTACTTCACCCCGCTCAACCCCGGCGGACGGCGGGGCGTAGGACCGGCCTGGGGCGGCGGCACCTGGAGCACGGACTACGGCACGTTCTGGTGCTGCCAGGGCACCGGGATCGAGACCAACACCAAGCTCATGGACTCGATCTACTTCCACGACGACACCACCCTGTTCGTCAACCTGTTCGTGCCCTCCGTCCTCGACTGGAGCCGGCGCGGCATCACGGTCACCCAGACCACCTCCTATCCGGTCAGCGACACCACGTCGCTGCAGGTCACCGGCGACGTGAGCGGATCGTGGACGATGCGCGTCCGGATCCCGGCCTGGACACAGGGCGCGACGATCAGCGTCAACGGGGTCCGGCAGGACATCGCGGCCGCGCCGGGCAGCTACGCCGGCCTCACCCGGTCGTGGTCGTCCGGCGACACCGTGACCGTGCGCCTGCCCATGCGGGTGGTCATGAAGGCCGCCGCGGACAACCCCGGCGTGCAGGCCGTGACCTACGGCCCGGTCGTGTTGTCGGGCGACTACGGCGACACCGTCCTGTCGTCGGCCCCGGCCCTGAACCCCTCCTCGATCACCCGGACCGGCGGCTCCTCCCTGGCCTTCACGGCCACGGCCGACGGCGCGCCGGTGCGGCTCGGCCCCTTCCACGACGCCACCGGCCACAACTACGTCGTCTACTGGAACGTCCAGGGCGGGGCCGGCACGGCGAGCTTCCGGCTGGTCAACGCGGCCAGCGGGCTCGTCCTGGGCATCAGGGACATGTCCACCGCCGACGGCGGCGCGGCCCTGCAGTGGACCGACAGCGGCACCGCCGACCACGACTGGGTCCTGATCGTCGACGGGAACGCCCTGCGGTTCCGCAACGCGCACAGCGGCAAGGTGCTCGGCGTCGAGAACATGTCGACCGCCGCGGGCGCCCGGGTGCTCCAGTGGGGCGACACCGGCACCGCCGACCACCGCTGGACGGTCAGCGACGCCGGCGACGGCTCCGTCAAGATCCGCAACGTCCACAGCTCCAAGCTGCTCGGCATCCTGAACGGCTCGACCGCGAACGGCGCCCAGGTGGTCCAGGACGCCGACGACGGCAGCCCGGACAACCAGTGGCGGTTCCTGCCGAACGGCGCGCGGCGCCTGCAGAACGTGGGCACCGGGATGGTGCTCGGGGTCACCGGCATGTCCACGGCCGACGGCGCGCCCGTCGTCCAGTGGGGCGACAACGGCACCGCCGACCACCTGTGGACCGCCGTCAACGACACCGGCGGCTACCTGCGGCTGCGCAACTCCCACAGCCAGAAGGTGCTGGGCGTGGAGAACATGGGCACCGCCGCCGGGTCGCGGGTCGTGCAGTGGGCCGACAACGGCACCGCCGATCATCGCTGGCGGCTGCGCCACGGGTCGGGCGCCGCCTTCCGCGTCCAGTGCGCGGGCGGCGGCCGGGTCCTCGGCGTCGCCGGCGCGTCCCAGGGCGCGCAGGTCGTGCTCGCCGACGACAACGGCTCGGACGACAACCTCTGGAGGTTCCTGTGAGACGTGTCCTCGCGGCTGTCTCGGCCCTGCTTCTCGTGGGCGTGCTGCTCATCGCCCAGGAGGCGTCGGCCGCGACGGTCGACACCAACGCCTGGTACGTCCTGGTCAACCGCAACAGCGGCAAGGCCCTGGACGTCTACAACCTGTCCACCGCCGACGGCGGCCGCATCACCCAATGGACCAGGAACAACCAGAACCAGCAGCAATGGCAGTTCGTCGACTCAGGCGGCGGCTACTACCGCATCAAGTCCCGCCACTCCGGCAAGGTCCTGGACGTCTACAACTTCTCCACCGCCAACGGCGGCTCCATCGTCCAATGGACCGACCTCAACGGCGCCAACCAGCAATGGAAACTCACCGACAGCCCCGACGGCTACGTCAGACTCATCTCCCGCCACAGCAACAAGGCCCTGGAGGTCCAAGGAGCCTCCACCGCCGACGGCGCCGACATCGTCCAGTACGACGACTGGGGCGGCGCCAACCAGCAATGGCAGCTCGTCCCGGTCAACGGCAACGGCGGCGGCAATTACGCCAACCCGGTCGTGTGGCAGGACTTCGCCGACGGCGACATCGTCCGGGTGGGCGACGCCTACTACTACTCGGCCTCGACCATGCACTACTCGCCGGGCGCGCCGATCCTGCGTTCGTACAACCTGGTCGACTGGGAGTACGCCGGGCATTCCGTGCCGAGGCTCGACTTCGGCTCCGGCGCCTACGACCTCAGCGGCGGCCGGGCGTACGTGAAGGGCATCTGGGCCTCGGCCTTCAACTACCGGCCCGGCAACGGCACCTTCTACTGGCTCGGCTGCGTCGAGTTCAACCGGACCTACGTCTACACCGCCTCCGCCGTGGACGGCACCTGGACCAAGCGCTCACAGATCAACAACTGCTACTACGACGCCGGCCTGCTGGTCGACTCCGACGACACCATGTACGTCGCCTACGGCAACAGCACCATCAGCGTGGCCCAGCTCTCGGCCGACGGTCTCAGCCAGGTGCGCGCGCAGCAGGTGTTCCAGACGCCGAGCAACGTCGGCACCCTGGAAGGGTCCCGCTTCTACAAGCGGAACGGCTACTACTACATCTGGCTGACCCGCCCCGCCAACGGCCAGTACGTGCTCCGCTCGACCTCGCCATGGGGCCCGTACGAGATGCGCCAGGTCCTGCTCGACCTGCCGGGCCCCGTCGCCGGCGGCGGCGTCCCGCACCAGGGCGGGCTCGTCCAGACGCAGAACGGCGACTGGTACTACATGGCGTTCGTCGACGCCTACCCCGGCGGACGCGTCCCGGCCCTGGCGCCGATCACCTGGACCGGCGACTGGCCGGTCGTGCAGACCGTCAACGGCGGCTGGGGCGTGAACTACCCGAAGCCGAACATCCAGACCAGCCGGACCGTGACGTCCATGATCGGCCCGGACGCCTTCACCTCGGCCACGCTCGGCCCCCGCTGGGAGTGGAACCACAACCCCGACACCAGCCGCTTCTCCACCGGCAACGGCCTGCGCCTGCAGACCGCGACCGTCACCGGCGACCTCTACGCCGCCCGGAACACGCTGACCCACCGCATCCAGGGCCCGTCCTCGACGGCGACGATCGAGCTCGACCCCTCACAGATGGCCGACGGCGACCGCGCCGGGCTGGCGATGCTGCGCGACCAGTCGGCCTGGATCGGCGTCAAACGCGACAACGGCGTCAGCCGGGTCGTGATGACCAACGGCCTGACCATGAACGGCTCGTGGCAGACCACCGGCACCGGCGCCGAGGCGGCGAGCGCGAACGTCACGGGCGGCCGGATCTGGTTGCGGGTCACCGCCGACATCCGGCCCGGGTCCGGCCGTCAGGCCCGTTTCTCCTACAGCACCGACGGCAGCGCCTTCGTGGGCCTCGGCCCGGCCTTCACGCTGAACAACGCCTGGCAGTTCTTCATGGGTTACCGCTTCGGCATCTTCAACTACGCCACCAAGTCCCTCGGCGGCGCGGTCACCGTGCGCCGCTTCGACCTGACCACCCCCTGACACGGCATCGGAGCACATGGTGAAACTCAGTCCCCTGACCGTCCTCGCGACGGTGGCCGCGTTACTGGCGAGCCTGCTGGTCGCCGCCCAGCCCGCCGACGCGGCCACCGTCGACACCAACGCCTGGTACGTCCTGGTCAACCGCAACAGCGGCAAGGCCCTGGACGTCTACAACCTGTCCACCGCCGACGGCGGCCGCATCACCCAATGGACCAGGAACAACCAGAACCAGCAGCAATGGCAGTTCGTCGACTCAGGCGGCGGCTACTACCGCATCAAATCCCGCCACTCCGGAAAAGTCCTGGACGTCTACAACTTCTCCACCGCCAACGGCGGCTCCATCGTCCAATGGACCGACCTCAACGGCGCCAACCAGCAATGGAAACTCACCGACAGCCCCGACGGCTACGTCAGACTCATCTCCCGCCACAGCAACAAGGCCCTGGAGGTCCAAGGAGCCTCCACCGCCGACGGCGCCAACATCGTCCAGTACGACGACTGGGGCGGCGCCAACCAGCAATGGCAACTCGTACGGACGGACGGTGGCAACCCCGGCATGTGTGACCTCCCCTCGACCTACCGCTGGACCTCGACCGGCCCGCTGGCGACCCCGAAGGCGGGCTGGGTCTCGCT
Organism: Nonomuraea sp. NPDC001684; assembly: GCF_053596515.1. Classification (NCBI taxonomy): domain Bacteria; kingdom Bacillati; phylum Actinomycetota; class Actinomycetes; order Streptosporangiales; family Streptosporangiaceae; genus Nonomuraea; species Nonomuraea sp. NPDC001684. The sequence goes on along the minus strand of NZ_JBSFGJ010000149.1, from coordinate 966 downwards.
CAAGGACTTCACCGTCGCCCCCTACAACGGGCGGCATCTGGTCTACGCCACGACCCACGACACCGGGACGAAGTGGGGGTCGATGAGCTTCAGCCCGCTCGCCAACTGGTCCGACATGGCCTCGGCCACACAGAACACGATGTCCTTCTCCGCCGTCGCCCCCACGCTCTTCTTCTTCGCCCCCAAGAACATCTGGGTGCTCGCCTACCAGTGGGGCGGGCCCGCCTTCTCGTACCGGACCTCCACCGACCCCGCCAACCCCAACAGCTGGTCGGCGCCGCAGACGCTCTTCTCCGGCAGCATCTCGGGCTCCGGGACGGGCCCCATCGACCAGACGGTCATCGGCGACAACACCGACATGTACCTGTTCTTCGCCGGGGACAACGGCAAGATCTACCGGGCGAGCATGCCCATCGGGAACTTCCCCGGCAGTTTCGGCACGGCCTCGACCGTGGTCATGAGCGACACGACGAACAACCTGTTCGAAGCCGTCCAGGTCTACAAGCTCCAGGGCCAGAACCGGTACCTGATGATCGTCGAGGCGATCGGCGCGCAGGGCCGCTACTTCCGCTCGTTCACCGCCACCAGCCTGAACGGTTCCTGGACGCCCCAGGCCGCGACCGAGGGCAACCCGTTCGCCGGCAAGGCCAACAGCGGCGCCACCTGGACGAACGACATCAGCCACGGCGAGCTGGTCCGCACCGGCGCCGACCAGACCATGACCGTCGACCCGTGCAACCTGCAACTCCTCTACCAGGGCCGCAGCCCCAGCTCGGGCGGCGACTACGGCCTCCTGCCCTACCGGCCGGGGGTGCTGACACTGCAGCGCTGACGCCGTGAGCCGGTGACCCTCGCGGCTCCCACCTGAAATGCCACGGGCCCACCCCTCCGCCGAGGGGTGGGCCACCATGCGCCTGCCGCACGCGTCCGCCTCCCCGAGCTCCATGAAGCGCATCCGGGTCACCG
>NZ_JBSFGJ010000148.1:0-20008 GCF_053596515.1 Nonomuraea sp. NPDC001684 | reverse complement strand
GGTGTACTCGGCCTTCACCGCCTCCAACACCGCGCACGGCGGGCAGGAGTCCACCATCCTGGCGCTGAGCAACACCTTCTACCACTGGGGCGGCGGGTGAACAGCTTGCCCCAGTGGGGCCGCGGGTCGAAGGGGGCGAGGGTCCGCTCGACCAGATCGATCGCCGGGAGCACGGTGGCGACGTCCCTGATCCAGGTGAAGTGCACGCCGACGCTGTCACGGTCGCGGAAGGGGCTGAGCCACAGGTCGTCGGCGGCGATCGTACGCACCTCCGAGATCTGCAGGGCCGGGCGGACGCGGTCGCCGACGGCGTACAGCTCGCGCAGCGCGGCGACCGCGTGCGCGCGGGGCAGCAGGAACTCCGACTGGAGCTCGTCGCCGGCGCCGCTCGGCGGGGCGTCGGGCCGGAAGTGCGGCAGCCGCTCGTGCCAGGGACCCGGCACGCCTAGCTGCGTGGTGCAGGCGTCGGCGGGCATCCCGGGCAGCGGGTGGCGGGGTTCGGGGGCGGGGCGGGTGCCGTGCCAGGAGCCGGCGGTGAACTGCTCGCGGCGCTTGAGCCAGATCCGGGTGTCGCGCCAGTCGGTGAACAGGCTGACGCTGTAGCCGTTCGCCATGATGTCGTCGAATCCGTCGAGCGCGTCGGGCGTCAGGCCCTCGCGGACGTACTGGCGCAGCTCGAAGGCCGGTACGAGGTCGAGCGTCAGCGTGTGGACGACGCCGAGGGCGCCCAGCGAGACGACCGCGCCGGCGAAGTCGTCGTCTCCGCGCGACAAGGACAGCAGCGAGCCGTCGGCGGTGACCAGCTCCAGCCCGGACACGGCGGCGGCCAGGCAGCGGTTGGCGTCGCCGGAGCCGTGCGTGCCGGTCGCGACCGAGCCGGCGACCGAGATGTGCGGCAGCGAGGCCAGGTTCTCCAGCGCGAACCCGGCCGCGTGCACCGCCTCGGCCAGCCGCGCGTACGTGGTGCCGGCCGCGACCCGGACCGTGCGCGCCGCGCTGTCGATCTCGATCGTCGCGGGCATGCGGTCGAGCACCACGAGGTCACCGGTGGTGTCGGCGACGTCGTTGAAGGAATGACCGCTGCCCAGGGCCCGCACCCGGTCGCTTCCGGCCACCAGGCCGCGCAGCTCGTCGAGCGAGGCGGGATGGTGGACGGCCCGCGCCCGGAAGGCGGTGTTGCCCGCCCAGTTGGTCAACATCACGGCTTCACCCTATTCATCCGGTTTCCCTTGCCGACTCCCCCGCCCGTCACTACGTTCGGCCCCGTGCTGTATCTGTCCGAGGCCATGGGCCTGGCCACCCTCGTGTTGTGGCTCTACTGCCTCTTCGACGTGATCACCACGCCGGACGCGGTCTGCAGGAACCTGCCCAAGATCGTATGGGTGCTGGTGGTCCTGCTGTTCCCGCTGGTCGGCTCGGTCATCTGGCTCGTGGCGGGCCGTCCGGAACGCGCCCCGCAGGCGGCCTCGCGCCCGAGCGCGTTCCCCGAGTACGACCGCCCGGGGCGGTTCGCCGCCACCGACCCCGACGACGACGCCGAGTTCCTGCGCCGCTGCCGCGAACGTGCCGAGGAGCAGCGCAGGAACGCCCCGAAGAAGCCGCCGGAGGACTAGAAGCCCTGGGCGAGCCGGTAGTACGCCTGGTTCCAGCGCAGTTCCTTGGTGAACTGCGCCGTCGTGGTGTCCTTGTCGATCACCAGCAGCTCCACGCCGAGCATGTCGGCCAGGTCGGTCAGCTCCTCGCGCCCGACGGCCGTGGACAGCACGGTGTGGTGCGGCGCCCCGGCGGTCAGCCAGGACTCGGTCGAGGTGCGCAGGTTCGGCCGCGGCGACCAGACGGCGCGGGCCACGGGCAGCTTCGGCAGCGGCTGCGGCGGCGCGACGACGTCGATCTCGTTGGCCACCAGGCGGAACCTGTCGCCCATGTCGGCCAGGCCGACGACGATGCCGGGGCCGGGCGCGGCGTCGAACACCAGCCGCACCGGGTCCTCCCGCCCGCCGATGCTCAGCGGGTGGATCTCGCACGACGGCGTCCCGGCGGCGATGGACGGGCAGACCTCCAGCATGTGCGCGCCGAGGATGAGCTCGTTGCCGGGCGTCAGGTCGTAGGTGTAGTCCTCCATGAACGACGTGCCGCCCGGCTTCATGGCCTTGAGGGTGCGCAGCAGGACCGAGGTCTTCCAGTCGCCCTCGCCGCCGAAGCCGTAACCGTCGGCCATCAGGCGCTGCACGGCCAGGCCGGGGAGCTGGCGCAGGCCGCCGAGGTCCTCGAAGTTCGTGGTGAAGGCGCGGAAGCCGCCGCGCTCCAGGAAGCCGCGCAGGCCGAGCTCGATCCTGGCGGCGTACCGCAGCGACTCGTGGCGCTCGCCGAGCAGCTCGGGGGCCACCCGGTACAGCTCGGCGTACTCCTTGACCAGTGCCGACACGTCGGCGTCGGAGGCCGCGTCCACGGCCTCGACCAGCTCGTTGACGCCGTAGGTGTTGACCGAGACGCCGAAGCGCAGCTGCGCCTCGACCTTGTCGCCCTCGGTCACGGCCACGTCGCGCATGTTGTCGCCGAAGCGGGCCAGCCGCAGCGCCCGCACCTCGGCCACGCCCCTGGCCGCCCGCGCCCACGCCTCGACGCGCGCGCCGACGGCCGGGTCGCTGACGTGCCCGGCGACGGTCTTGCGCGGCACGCCGAGCCGGGTCTGCACGAACCCGAACTCGCGGTCGCCGTGCGCGGCCTGGTTGAGGTTCATGAAGTCCATGTCGATGGAGCTCCACGGCAGCTCGACGTCGGCCTGCGTGTGCAGGTGCAGCAGCGGCTTGCGCAGCGCGTCGAGGCCGGCGATCCACATCTTGGCCGGGGAGAAGGTGTGCATCCAGGCGATGACGCCGGCGCACTCGTCGTCCGCGTTGGCCTCCAGCATGACGCGCCTGATCGCGGCGGCGTCGGTCAGCACGGGCCGCCACTGCACGGGCACGGGAAGCTGCTCGGCGATGCGCCGCGACTGCTCGGCCACCTGGCTCAGCGTGTCCTCGCCGTACAGTCCCTGGCTGCCGGTCAGAAACCAGATGTTCAACGCGGGCTCCTCTGTCCGTAGACGTTCTGATAGCGGTCGTACAGGCGGTCGATGTGGGCCGGGCCGATGGGCAGCGGCGTGCCGAGCTGCCTGGACACGTGGACGGTGCGGGCCACGTCCTCGCACATCACGGCGGCCTTGACGGCGGCCTTGGGGTCCTTGCCGATGGTGAAGACGCCGTGGTTCTGCATGAGGACGGCCGGCGAGCGGTGCCCCTTGAGCGTCTCCACGACGCCCTGGCCGATGGAGTCGTCCCCGATCAGCGCGAACGGGCCGACCGGGATCTCGCCGCCGAACTCGTCGGCCATCGCCGTCAGCACGCACGGGATGGGCTCGCCGCGGGCCGCCCACGCCGAGGCGTAGGTCGAGTGGGTGTGCACGACGCCGCCCACCTCGGGCATCTCGCGGTAGACGTAGGCGTGCGCGGCGGTGTCGCTGGAGGGCGCGTGGGCCCCCTCGACGAGGTTGCCGTCGAGGTCGCAGACGACCATGTTCTCCGGGGTCAGCTCGTCGTAGGAGACCCCGGACGGCTTGATGACGAACAGCTCCTCGCCCGGGACGCGGCCCGAGACGTTGCCCGCGGTCCACACGACCAGCCCGTAGTGCACCAGTTCGGCGTGCAGCCCGGCGACGGTCGCTCTCATTGCCTCGTGGTTCACTTGGCGGCCTCGTTCCTGATCGCGCGGAGGGTGTGCAGCATGCGCCCGTCCCCGAAGTGGTCGTGCAGCTCGCGGTACTGGGCGTACAGGCGGTCGTAGGCGTCGGCGCGGGCCTCGTCCGGCACGTACGCCGCCCGCGTGCGCTTGCCCATCGCCGCGGCGGCCTCCTCGATGCCCGGGTAGGCCCCGGCGGCGACGGCCGCGTGCACGGCCGAGCCGAGCGCGGGGCCCTGGTCGGAGCCGATGACCGACAGCGGGCGGCGCAGCACGTCGGCGTAGACCTGCATGAGGAAGCGGTTCTTCAGCAGCCCGCCGGCGACCACGAACTCCTCGACCGGCACGCCGGACTTCTCGAACGTCTCGACGATCATGCGGGCGCCGTACGCGGTGGACTCGATGAGCGCGCGGTAGACGTCTTCGGGCCTGGTCGCGAGGGTCTGGCCGACGATCACGCCGGACAGGTCGTGGTCCACGAGCACCGAGCGGTTGCCGCCGAACCAGTCGAGCGCGACCAGCCCGTGCGCGCCGACGGCCTGGCGTTCGGCCAGCTCGGTCAGGCGCTCGTGGCCGTCGGTGCCGAAGGCGTCGACGTACCAGGCGAAGATGTCGCCGACGGCGGACTGGCCGGCCTCGTAGCCCCACAGGCCGGGCACGATGCCGTCCCGGACGACACCGCACATCCCGGGCACCTCGGCCAGCCGGTCGCTGGGCATGATGTGGCAGGTGGAGGTGCCCATGATGGCCACCATCTGGCCGGGTCGCACGGCGTCCGCGGCGGCGGCGGTGACGTGGGCGTCCACGTTGCCGACGGCCACGGCGACGCCCTCGGGCAGGCCGGTCCATCCGGCCGCCCGCGCCGTCAGGACGCCGGCCAGGCCGCCGAGGGGGGCCAGGGTGACGCCGTCGACGTCGTCGCCGACCACGCCGGTGGCCAGTTTGCCGGCGAAGCCGGAGAAGCCGGGGTCGAGCGCGGCGAGGAAGTCCTCGGAGGGGTAGCTCCCGTCCTGGAAGACGCCCTTGTAGCCGGCGGTGCAGATGTTGCGGCTCTCGACGCCGGACAGCTGCCAGACGATCCAGTCGGCCGCCTCGATCCAGCGCTCGGCCCTGGCGTACACCTCGGGGGCCTCCTCCAGGACCTGCAGGGCCTTGGCGAACTCCCACTCCGAGGAGATCTTGCCGCCGTAGCGCGGCAGCCAGCTCTCGCCCCGCCGCGCGGCCAGCTCGTTGATGCGGTCGGCGTGCGGCTGGGCGGCGTGGTGCTTCCACAGCTTCGGCCAGGCGTGCGGCTGCTCGGGCGTCTCGAAGCACAGGGGCGTGCCGTCGGCCGTGGTCGGCAGGACGGTGCAGGCGGTGAAGTCGGTGCCGATGCCGATCACGTCCTCGGCGGCGACCCCGGCGGCGGCCAGGGCCCCGGGCACGGCCACGCGCAGCACGTCCAGCCAGTCGCTCGGCGACTGCAGCGCCCAGTCGGGGCCGAGCCGCACGCCGGTGCCGGGGAGCGTGTGCTCGATGACGCGCTCGGCGTACTCGTGGACGGCGCTGCCCAGCTCGGCGCCGTCGGACACGCGGACGACGACCGCGCGCCCCGACAGCGTGCCGAAGTCCACTCCGACCACGAACTTGTTAGCGTTCACATTGCACTCCAGAGAGTTGTCTGTTCGCCTGCCGGCTATCGGGCCGGCGCGGTGCTGGACCTGACGACGAAGCTGGGACGCACCACCATGCGCTCGTACGCCGCCGGCCCGGCGTCGATCTGCCGCAGCAGCACCTCGATGCAGTGGCGGCCCACCACGTCGAAGTCCTGCCGGACCGTGGTGAGCGGCGGGGAGAAGAACTCGGACTCGGGGATGTCGTCGAAGCCCACGACGCTGATCCGCCCGGGGACGGGCACCCCGGCCTCGCTGAGCGCGCGCAGCACGCCCAGCGCCATCTGGTCGTTGGCGGCGAACACCGCGGTGACCCCCTCCATCCCGGCCAGGCGCCGGCCGGCCGCGTACCCGGCGCGCGGGCTCCAGTCGCCCGGCAGCGGCTCGGGCACCGGGCGGCCGGCCGCCTCCAGCGTGGCCCGCCAGCCCTCGACGCGCCCCTCGGTCTCCAGCCAGTCGGACGGCCCCGCGACGTGCCAGACCGTCTCGTGGCCCAGGTCGAGCAGGTGCTGGGTGGCGAGCCTGGCGCCCTCGACCTGGTCGATGCAGACCGCGGAGACGTCGGCGCCGTGCGCGCCCTCGACCACGACCGCGGGCACCCCGGCCGGCAGGCTCTCCAGGGCGGAGGCGGCCGAGCGCTGCGGCGCGACCACCACCACCCCGTCCACGCTCTGCTCGGCCAGGTAGTCGAGCGCGTCGCGGACGCTGGCCGCGTCGATCGACTTCAGGCTCACGATGCTGACGAAGTAACCCGCGGTCCTGGCCGCCTGCTCGATGCCGTAGACCATGCTGGCCGGGCCGTACAGGGTGGTGTCGAAGCTCACCACCCCGAGGGTGCGCGACCGCTTGGTGACCAGCGCGCGGGCGACCAGGTTGCGCCGGTAGCCCAGCCGGACGATCGCCTCCTCCACCCGGGCACGGGTGTCGGCCCGGACGTTCGGGTGGTCGTTGAGCACCCGTGAGACCGTCTGGTGCGACACGCCGGCCTCCTTGGCCACGTCGGCCATGACCGGCGGACGCGGCCTGGGGCTCGGTACCACGGGTTCTCCTTTCGCGGGGCTTGCCGGGCCTGCGGTGGTCAGCGGGAGGCGCCGGCGCGCCGCTTGGTCCACACGTCGAACGCGACGGCGGCCAGCAGCACGGCGCCCTTGACGAGCATCACGCGCTCACTGGGCGAGCCGATGAGCGACATGCCGTTGTTGATGACAGCCATGATCAGACCGCCGGTGATCGCGCCGACGACCTTGCCCACGCCGCCCTGGACGGCCGCGCCGCCGATGAAGGCGGCCGCGATGGCGTCCAGCTCGAAGCTGTTGCCCGCGGTCGGGCCCGCCTGGTTGAGCCGGCCGGCGAAGATGATGCCGGCGACGGAGGCCAGCACGCCCATGTTGACGAAGATCCAGAAGACCACCGACTTGACCTTGACGCCGGACATGACCGCCGCCTGCAGGTTGCCGCCGATGGCGTAGATCTGCCGGCCGAAGACCGTGCGGTTGGCCATCAGCGAGTACGCCAGCACCAGCGCGGCCAGCAGCACCAGCACCCACGGCAGGTTCTTGAAGCGGGCGAGCTGCACGACCAGGAACAGGATCAGCGCGGCGCCGGCCGCCATCTTCAGCGCGAAGACGGCCATCGGCTCGACCGACTGGCCGTAGCCCCTGCGGGCGTTGCGGGTGCGCCACTGCGCGGCGACCATGCCGCCGATCGCGACCAGGCCGATGAGCAGGCTGAACAGGTCGGCGCCGCCCAGCGGGCCGAGGCCCACGTTGCCGAGGTAGCCGTCGGTGAAGCCGTTGGCCAGCGTGCGGACCTGGTCGGGGAACGGGCCGATGCCCTGGTTGCCGAGCACGGTCATGGTGAGCGCGCGGAACAGCAGCATGCCGGCCAGGGTGACGATGAAGGCCGGGATGCCGAAGTAGGCGATCCAGTACCCCTGCCAGGCCCCGATCAGCGCGCCGGCGGCGACCGTGATCAGCAGGGCCAGCGGCCACGGCAGGCCCATGTTCACCATGAGCACGGCGGCCAGCGCCCCGGTGACCGCCACCACCGAGCCGACCGACAGGTCGATGTGCCCGGCGATGATGACCAGGATCATCCCGATCGCCAGGATCAGGACGTAGGAGTTCTGGACGATGATGTTGGAGATGTTCTGCGGCTGGAGCAACGCGCCGTCGGTGAGCACCGAGAACAGCACGATGATCAGCGCGAAGGCGATGTAGATGCCGCTCGAACGCAGGTTGACCGACAGGCCGCCCAGCGACACCCGGCCGGGCCGCCGCGGCGCTCCCCCGTCGCCTCCCGCGCCGACCTGCACGTCGGCGGGCGTGATGCTGCTCATCGGAGCTACTCCTGTCCCTTGGTCATGAGATGCATGAGGCTTTCCTGGGTGGCCTCCCGGCGGGGGACCTCGCCGGTGACGCGACCTTCGGAGAGCGTGTAGATGCGGTCGCACAGGCCGAGCAGCTCAGGCAACTCACTGGAGATCACCAGCACGGCCTTGCCCTGGTCGGCGAGGCGGTTGATGATCGTGTAGATCTCGTACTTGGCGCCGACGTCGATGCCGCGGGTGGGCTCGTCGAGGATGAGCACGTCAGGTTGCGTCAGGATCCACTTGGAGAGCACGACCTTCTGCTGGTTGCCGCCGCTCAGCTTGCCGACGACGCTGTTGACGCTGGGCGCCTTGATGTTCATGCTCCGGTGGAACTCCTCGGCGACCTTGTACTCCTCGTTCTCGTTCACCCAGCCGCGCCGGGCCAGGCCCTTGAGCCCGGCGGCGCTGATGTTGCGCTTGATGTCCTCGATGAGGTTGAGGCCGTACCGCTTGCGGTCCTCGGTGGCGTAGGCCAGGCCGTGGCGGATCGCGTCCTGCACGTTGCGGATCTCGATCGGCTCGCCGTCCTTGAAGACCTTGCCGGAGATGTGCACGCCGTACGTGCGGCCGAACAGGCTCATCGCCAGCTCGGTGCGCCCGGCGCCCATCAGGCCGGCCAGGCCGACGATCTCGCCCCTGCGCAGGGTGAGCGAGGCGCCGTCCACGACCTTCCGGCCGGGCTGGCTCGGGCTGTGCACCGTCCAGTCCTCGATCCGCAGCACCTCCTCGCCGATCGTCGACTCGTGCGGCGGGAAGCGGTTGTCCAGCGCGCGGCCGACCATGCCGGAGATGATCCGGTCCTCGGTGACGTGGTCGGTGGCCATGTCCAGGGTCTCGATCGTGCGGCCGTCGCGGATGATCGTGACGGAGTCGGCGATCGCGGTCACCTCGTTGAGCTTGTGCGAGATGATCACGCAGGTGATGCCCTCGTCCCGCAGGCCGCGCAGCAGGTCGAGCAGGTGGGCCGAGTCGTCGTCGTTGAGCGCGGCGGTCGGCTCGTCGAGGATGAGCAGCTTCACCTCCTTCGACAGCGCCTTGGCGATCTCGACGAGCTGCTGCTTGCCGACGCCCAGGTCGGAGACCGTGGTGGTGGGGTTCTCCTGGAGGCCGACGCGGCGCATCAGCTCGGCGGCCTCGTAGTTGGTGCGGTTCCAGTCGATGAAGCCGCGCCTGGCGCGCTCGTTGCCGAGGAAGATGTTCTCCGCGATCGACAGCTGCGGGCTGAGCGCCAGCTCCTGGTGGATGATGACGATCCCGGCGTGCTCGCTGTCGCGGATGCCGGCGAACTCGCAGCGCGCGCCCTCGAAGGTGATCTCGCCCTCGTAGTCGCCGTGCGGGTAGACCCCGGACAGCACCTTCATCAGCGTCGACTTGCCGGCGCCGTTCTCGCCGCAGATGGCGTGGATCTCGCCGCGCCGGACGGCCAGGTTGACGTCCTGCAGCGCCTTGACACCGGGGAACGTCTTGGTGATCCCGCTCATCCGCAAGATGTGCTCGGTCATATGCCCCTCGCTCAGGTGTGGGAAGTGCCCCCGGGGGACCGCGGTCCCCCGGGGCGGGCCCTTACTTGAGCTGGTCCTCGGTGTAGTAGTTGCCGCCGACGATGATCTCCTTGTAGTTGCTCTTGTCCACGATCACCGGGTCGAGCAGGTAGGAGGGGACGACCTTGTTGCCGTTGTCGTAGTCCTTGGTGTTGTTCACCTCGGGCTTGCCGCCCTTGAGGACCGCGTCGGCCATCTTCACCGTCTGCTCGGCGAGCTTGCGGGTGTCCTTGAAGATGGTGGAGTACTGCTCGCCGGCGATGATCGACTTGACCGAGGCGAGCTCGGCGTCCTGGCCGGTCACGACGGGGTAGGGCTGGCCGCTGGTGCCGTAGCCGGAGCTCTTGAGCGCCGACAGGATGCCGATGGACAGGCCGTCGTACGGGGACAGCACGCCGTCCACCTTGGTGCCGCCGGTGTAGGTCTTGGTGAGGATGTCCTCCATGCGCTTCTGGGCCGTGGCCGGGTCCCAGCGCAGGATGGCGGCGGTCTTGAAGTCCTTCTGGCCGCTCTTGACCAGCAGGGTGCCGTCGTCGATCTTGGGCTGGAGCACCGACATGGCGCCGTTCCAGAAGAACGTGGCGTTGTTGTCGTCGGGCGAGCCGCCGAACAGCTCGACGTTGAACGGGCCCTTCTTGCCGTCGTCCACGCCGAGGCCCTTGAGCAGCGAGGTCGCCTGCTGCACGCCGACCTTGAAGTTGTCGAAGGTGGCGTAGTAGTCGACGTTGGGGCTGTTGCGGATCAGGCGGTCGTAGGAGATGACCGGGATCTTGGCGTCGGCGGCCTGCTGGAGCTGCGAGGTGATCGCGGTGCCGTCGATCGAGGCGATGATCAGGAGCTTGGCGCCCTTGGTGATCTGGTTCTCGATCTGGTTGGCCTGCGTCGGGATGTCGTTCTCCGCGTACTGGAGGTCGACCTTGTAGCCCAGCTGTTCGAGCTGCTGCTTGACGTTGTCGCCGTCGTGGATCCACCGCTCGGACGACTTGGTGGGCATCGTGACGCCGATCAGGGCGCCCGCGCCGCCGGCGGCGGCCGACGTGGAGGCGTCGGCGTCGACCGTCTTCTGGCTGGAGCCGCAGGCCGTCATGGTCGCGGCGAGCGCGATGGCGGACACCACGCCCCCGATACGTCCCAACCTCATGTGGCACTCCTTGCAATGGGGGTTGCGGCAGCGGAATGTGAGCGTTAACTGCCGATCTTGCAGAGGACTCAGTCACAGAACGTGCCGAATCAGAACAAAGTTCTCGCTTCGTTCCCGCCGATTGTTATCGCTAACAAAGACGATGTCAACGGTTGAGCATAACCTCACGGAAACCTTTAGGTAACTTTCGCGGCAGTCTCCTCGCAGGTCAGCGCCTTGGGCGCGCGCTGAAGATCCGTTGCAGCACGATGAAGACGAAGAGCAGCAGGCCGATGAAGATCTTGGTCCACCAGGAGCTGAGCGTGCCCTCGAAGCTGATGATCGTCTGGATCAGGCCGAGCACCAGCACGCCGAGCACCGTGCCGAGCAGGAAGCCGCTGCCGCCCGTGAGCAGCGTGCCGCCGATCACCACGGCGGCGATGGCGTCCAGCTCCATGCCCACGGCGTGCAGGCCGTAGCCCGAGAGCATGTAGAACGACAGCAGCACGCCGCCGAGCGCCGAGCAGAAACCGCTCACCGTGTAGACCGTGATCTTCGTCCGGCCCACCGGCAGCCCCATGAGCAGCGCCGACTGCTCGCTGCCGCCCGTCGCGTACACGGCCCGGCCGAGCCGGGTGTAGTGCAGCACGTACGCCGCCACCAGCACGACCCCCACCGCGATGAGCACGCTCGGCGAGATCCACAGCCCGGCGAACAGGTCGATCCTGGTCTGCGCGAACGCCGTGAACGTCGGGTCCTCGATCGGGATCGAGTCCGTGCCGATCGTGTAGCACAGCCCCCGGGCCAGGAACATCCCGGCCAGCGTCACGATGAACGGCTGGATGTCGAAGGCGTGCACGATGTACCCCATCACCAGCCCGAGCCCGGACCCGACGGCCAGCACCACCGGCACCACCACGTACGGCGGCCACCCCGGCCCCGACATCAGCGACGCCGAGATCATCGTGGACAGCGCCACCACCGACCCCACCGACAGATCGATGCCCCCGGCCAGGATCACGAACGTCATCCCCACCGCCACCACCAGCAGGAACGCGTTGTCGATGAAGACGTTGAGCACCACCTGCCCGCTGGCGAACCCCTCGTACCGGAGGCCGCCGACGACGAACATCGCCACGAACAGGCACGCCGTCACCAGCACGGGCAGGTGGCGGGCCGGCAACGCGACCCGGCCCACGGTCATGGTCGTCACAGGGTCACCCGCACTTTCTCCTCGGGGGCCGGGCTGGGCGGCGCGCTGCCGCCGCGCCGGCGCAGCGCCTTCGCGCGGAACGACGGCGACTGCACGAGACAGACCGCCGTCACGACCAGCGCCTTGAACAGCAGGGTCGTCTCGGGCGGCACGCCGATGGAGTAGATCGTCGTGGTGAGCGTCTGGATGACGAGCGCGCCGGCCACGGTGCCGCCCAGCGAGAACCGGCCGCCCGACAACGAGGTGCCGCCGATCACCACGGCCAGGATCGCGTCCAGCTCGATCCACAGGCCGGCGTTGTTGCCGTCGGCGCTGGAGACGTTCGAGCTGATCAGGATGCCGGCGATGCCCGCGCACAGGGCGGCGAAGGCGTAGACCATGATGACGATCCCGCGCGACCTGATGCCCGCGAGCCGGCTGGCCTCGGCGTTCCCGCCGACCGACTCGATCAGCAGGCCCAGCGCCAGCCGCCGGGTCAGGAACGCGGTGACCGCCAGCACGACCGGCACCAGCAGCACCCCGAACGGCACCGCCAGCAGATACCCGCCGCCGATCAGCTTGTACGACGGACTGTTGACCGTGATGATCTGCCCGTCGGTGATGAGCTGGGCCAGGCCGCGCCCGGCCACCATGAGGATCAGCGTGGCGATGATCGGCTGGATGCCCGCCTGCGCGACCAGGAACCCGTTCCAGGCGCCGAGCAGCAGGCACAATCCGAGCGCGAGCGCCACGGCGGCGAGCACGCCGGCGTCCTCGCTGATCCGCAGGCAGGCCAGCGCGCCCGAGATCGCCACCACCGAGCCCACCGACAGGTCGATGCCGCCGGTCGCGATGACCAGCGTCATGCCCAGCGAGACCAGGATCAGCGGCGCGCCGAAGCGCAGGATGTCGATCAGGCTCCCGTACAGGTGCCCGTCCCTGACCTGGACCGACAGGAAGCTGGGGGTGAAGAACACGTTCAGGGCCAGCAGCAGCGCGAGCACCGCCACGGGCCACAACAGCCGCCGCATCAGGGCCGCCCTCCGCTCGCGATCGTCTCCATCAGCACGTCCGTGGTGAGGGCTTCGTCGTTGGGCAGCTCGGCCACCAGCCGCCGGTCGCGCAGCACCTCGACCTTGTGGCTGAGCCGCAGCACCTCCTCCAGTTCGGCGGAGATGAACAACACCGCCATGCCGCCGTCGGACAGCTCGGCGACCAGGCGCTGGATCTCGGTCTTGGCCCCGACGTCGATGCCGCGGGTGGGCTCGTCGAGGATGAGCAGCCGGGGCTCCAGGATGAGCCAGCGCGCCAGCAGCACCTTCTGCTGGTTGCCGCCGCTCAGGTTCCGCACCAGGTGCTCGGGGTTGGGCGGGCTGATCCGCAGGGCCTTGACGTACCTGGCGACCAGCTCGTCCTGCTGTTCGCGCGGCACCGGCCTGGTCCAGCCCCGGGTGGCCTGGAGCGCCAGGATGATGTTCTCGCGCACGGTGAGGTCGGGGATCAGGCCGTCCTCCTTGCGGTTCTCCGAGCAGAAGGCGATCTTGTGGTTCATCGCCGCGCGGGGCGTGCGCAGCGCGGCGGGCGCGCCGCCGACGGACAGCTCGCCGCCGCTCGCGTGGTCGGCGCCGAACAGCAGCCGCGCGACCTCGGTACGCCCCGAGCCGAGCAGCCCGGCCAGCCCCACGACCTCGCCCTCGTGGATGGTGAGCGAGAACGGCTCGACGGCCCCGGCCCGGCCCAGCCCGCGCACCTCGACCAGCGGGCGGTCGAAGACCCTGGCCTCGCCGTGCAGGCGGTCGAGCGCGGCCAGCTCCTGGCCGATCATCTTGGCGACCAGATCGAGCTGGGGCAGCTCGCGGGTGAGGTACTCGCCGACGAGCCGTCCGTTGCGCAGGATCGTCATACGGTCCGAAATTTCGTAGATCTGGTCGAGAAAGTGGGAGACGAAGAGGATGGCGATGCCCTCCTCCTTGAGCCGCCGCATCACCCGGAAGAGCTGCCGCACCTCGTCGGCGTCCAGGCTGGAGGTGGGCTCGTCCAGGATCAGCACCCGGGCCTCGATGTCGACCGCCCGCGCGATGGCCACCATCTGCTGCACCGCCGGCGAGTACGCCGACAGCGGCGCCGAGACGTCGATGCTCAGGTCCAGCCCGCTCAGCAGCTCGCCGGCCCTGGCCCGCACGCGTCTCCAGTCGATGCGCCCGAGCCTGCGCGGCTCGCGGCCGATGAAGATGTTCTCGGCCACCGACAGGTTCGCGCAGAGGTTGACCTCCTGGTAGACCGTGCTGATGCCGCCCCGCTGCGCCTCGGCCGGGCCGGCGAAGGCGACGGGCCGCCCGCCCAGCTCGATCGTGCCCGAGTCGGCGGGATGCACGCCGGTGAGCACCTTGATCAGGGTGGACTTGCCGGCGCCGTTCTCGCCCATGAGCGCGTGCACCTCGCCGGGCAGCAGCCGCAGGTCCACGCCGTCCAGGGCCTTGACCCCGGGAAACTGTTTGCCGATCCCGTTCATCGTCAGGACCGGCACGGGTGCGGCCATGCGCCTCCCCTTCCGCCTGAAGGGGCCGGGCCACCGGGCCCGGCCCGCACGATCAGTACTGACGGCTGGACAGGACCTGCTTGGCCTGCTCCTGCGTGAACGCGGTCTCCTCGGTCACCACCCGGGCCGGCACCTGCTCGCCCTTGACGACCTTCTTGGCCAGGTCCATGAGCTGCGGGCCGAGCAGCGGCGAGCACTCGACGATGTAGTTGATCTTTCCGTCGGCCAGGGCCTGCATGCCGTCCTTGACGGCGTCGACCGTGATGATCTTGATGTCCTTGCCGGGCACCTTGCCCGCGCCCTCGATGGCCTCGATCGCGCCCAGGCCCATGTCGTCGTTGTGGGCGTAGAGCACGTCGATGTCCGGGTTGGACTTCAGGAAGGCCTCCATGACCTCCTTGCCCTTGGCCCGGGTGAAGTCGCCGGTCTGCGAGGCGATCACCTTGAACTTCGGGTCGGCGCCGATGACCTGGGCGAACCCGGCCTTGCGGTCGTTGGCGGGGGCCGAGCCGGTGGTGCCCTGGAGCTCGACGATGTTCACCGGGTCCTTGGCGTCCTTGTACTCCTGCACCAGCCACTGACCGGCCTTCTTGCCCTCCTCGACGAAATCGGAGCCGAGGAAGGTCTTGTACAGGGAGGTGTCCTTGGAGTCGACGGCGCGGTCGGTCAGGATGACCGGGATCTTCGCGTCCTTGGCCTCCTTGAGCACCGTGTCCCAGCCGGACTCCACCACCGGCGAGAAGGCGATGACGTCCACCTTCTGCTGGATGTAGGAGCGGATGGCCTTGATCTGGTTCTCCTGCTTCTGCTGGGCGTCGGAGAACTTGAGCGTCACGCCCGCGTTCTTGGCCGAGTCCTGCACGGACTTGGTGTTCGCGGTGCGCCAGCCGCTCTCCGCGCCGACCTGGGCGAAGCCCATGGTGATCGAGCCGCCGCCGCTGCCGCCGCTGCCGCCACTGCCTCCGCCGCAGCTCGCCACCGACATCGCGGTGAGCCCGGCGAGCACCAGCGCCGAGATCCTTCTGAACACGTGGGGGGTTCCCTTCTCATGTGAGCGCTAACAACCGAACCCGGCTGCCGGCGCCTTCCTGCCTCGGGGGCCTGCGCGGTCCCGTCGGGCCGTGCCCGTCTCGCGTACCGGCGACCGCGGGGCGCCAGGAGACGGGCCGCCACCTCGCCTCCTCGGCCGCGACCGAGGGGAGACGGCCCCGGACCGATCCCGCGACCGCTCCTTTCCTGGCTTGGCCACGACTGTGAACGTTAACAAGCACATCCGTCAAGGGCCCTCCGCATCACGGTCACGTCACGCCGGACACCCCTTGACTCCAGGGGTGTTCCCTCCCTAACGTGACGCCGATCACCTTTGTTAGCGGTCACTTCGACTGGTAGCGCTAACAACCCCCTCGTCCGAGGAGCCCCCCATGAAACGAACCGTCCCGGCGCCGGGAAGCCCGCGGCCTCCCGGCCCGCCGCCGTCCGTCCTCAGACCGGTACGACGCGGTGGTGGGTGGTGATCCGGCCGTCGTCGTCCAGCACGTGGAAGACGAGCCCCGGCGGGAGTTCGTAGTCGGCGCAGTCGGCCAGCGTGGTCGCGCCCTCCCACGGCAGCCGCAGCGTGGACACCACGCCGGGCGCGGCGAGCAGCGGGCGGCCGGCGAAGGTGGTGGCCGCCGCGGTGTGGGCGTGGCCGACCAGCACGGCCGTCACGTGCGGGTGTCCGGCCAGCAGGCCGGCGAGGCGTTCCGGGGTCCGGAGCATGATCGTGTCGACCGGCGAGTGCAGCGTCGCGGGCGGGTGGTGGAAGGCCACGAACACCGGCAGGCCGCGTTCCGCGCCGAGCACGCCGTCGAGCCAGGCCAGCGTCTCGTCGTCCAGGTGGCCCTCGGGCCGGCCCGGGACTGAGGAGTCGCACAACACGTAGACGGCCCCGCCGGTGCGGTGGACCCGGTTGACCGGCCCAGACGCGGCCGGCTCGGCGAGCAGCACCCGCCGGAACTCCTCCCGGACGTCGTGGTTGCCGGGGCACACGAGGACCGGGTGGCGCGAGGTCAGCAGCTTGCGCGCCTGCTCGTACTCCTCGGGCAGACCGTGGTCGGCGATGTCGCCGGTGACGAGCACCGCGTCGAGGTCGTACGGGAGGGCGTCCAGATAGCGCATGACGGCGTCGGCGCGCTCGACCGACCGCTCCGAGCCGCCGAGGTGGATGTCGCTGAGATGGGCGATCACGAGCATGGGCAGAACTTCCTTTCGAGGTACGCCCTCGACGGTAGCCGCCCACCGGCCCACCCGTAAGATCCGGTTTTATGGCGAAACATTGGGCCAGTTCCGGAGTTGACCTGCATCTGGAGCTCGATCCCGCACTCGGGCGGCGGCGGGCCGTCGAGGACGCGCTGCGCGCCGCCGTCCGCGACGGGCGGCTGCCGACCGGCACCCGCCTGCCCTCGACCAGGGCGCTCGCGGCCGGGCTCGGCCTCGCCCGCGGCACGGTGAGCGCCGCCTACGACCAGCTCGCCGAGGAGGGCTACCTCACCACCCGCCCGGGTTCGGGCACCGAGGTCGCCGACGCCCTCCCGCCCGCCCCCGCGCCGATCGGCTCCCCTTCCGTCGCCGGGCCGGCGCAGCCGGTGCACGACCTTCGTCCCGGGCAGCCGGACGTGTCGGCCTTCCCCGCGCGCGCCTGGCTGCGGGCCACCCGCCACGTGCTCGCCGCGGCCCCCGCCGACGTCTTCGGCCCCTGCGACCCCCGGGGCCGGATCGAACTGCGCACCGCGCTGGCCGGCTACCTCGGCAGGACCCGCGGCGTGCGCACCACCCCCGACCGGATCGTCGTCACCACGGGCTTCGTCCAGTCGCTCAACCTGCTGGCGGGCGTGCTCGGCGCGGGCCCGATCGCCATGGAGGACCCGGGCCACGACTTCTACCGCGAGGTCCTGCGCCGCGCCGGCCGCACGATCGTCCCCCTCCCGGTGGACGAGCAGGGCGCCCGGACCGGCGACCTCACGTCCGGGGTGGCGGCCGCCGTGCTGACCCCGGCGCACCAGTACCCGACCGGCGTCCCGCTGGCCCCGGCGCGCCGCCGCCTGCTGCGCGAGTGGGGCGGCCCGGTCATCGAGGACGACTACGACGGCGAGTTCCGCTACGACCGCCGTCCCGTGGGCGCCCTCCAGGGCACGGCCCCCGACCAGGTCGTCTACTGCGGCACCACGTCCGAGTCGCTCTCCCCGGCGCTGCGCCTGGGCTGGATGGCGCTCCCGCCCGCCCTGGTGGGCCCGGTCGCCGAGGCCAAGCTGCACGCCGACGCCCACACCGGGGTGCTGGGCCAGCTCGTCCTGGCCCGGCTGATCGACGTCCACGACTACGACCGGCACGTCCGCGCCGCGCGGCTGCGCTACCGCCGCCGCCGCGACCTGCTGCTGTCGCGGCTCGGCCCGGGACCGGACGCCCCGCTGCCCGGCGCGCGCCTGCCCGGCGTGGCCGCCGGCCTGCGCGCCCTGCTGCTGCTCCCGCCGTCCGGGCCGGCCGAGTCCGCCGTGCTGGCGGCCTGCGAACGGCGCGGCATCGCCCTGCGCGGCCTGAGCCCGCTGCGCCAGACGCCCGGCCCCGGCGGCCTGCTGATCGGGTACGCCGCCCCCTCCGAACGCGCCTTCCCCGCCGCCCTGGACGCCCTGGCCGACGCTCTGACCTGGGCATCCGCCGAGGGAAGCGCCTCCAGCGCCGAGAACCCCGATATTTTCGGCCTTCCGGGGTAGTTGACCGGCTCTCACCGACCTCGACGGAGGAGTCCGATGAGCTGGAGCTACCGCAAGACGATCAAGCTGGGCCCGGTCCGGCTGAACCTGTCCCGCGGCGGCGTTGGACACAGCTGGGGCAACCGGCTGTTCAGGGTGACGCGTACCGCCGACGGCCGCCGTACGCTGTCGGTCAATCTGCCCGGCGGCTTCCACTGGCGCAAGACGCTCAGTGGGCGCTGACCCCCCGCCGGAACGACGGGCCGGAGGCGCGCGGCCTCCGGCCCGTTCCCGTCTTCCCGGGACGCCGCCCGGATGATGATCTGTAGGCATGAACGCCCATATGACCCCCGAGGAGTTCCGCCGCCACGGCAGGCAGGTCGTCGACTGGATCGCGGACTACATGGCGGGCATCGAGTCCCGTCCGGTGATGTCACGGGCCGAGCCGGGGGACGTCCGCCGCGCGTTGCCCGCCGAGCCGCCCGAGCACGGCGAGCCGTTCGAGGCCGTCCTGGACGACCTGAACACCATCCTGCTGCCCGGCATCACCCACTGGCAGCACCCCTACTTCTTCGCCTACTACCCCTCCAACTCCAGCGGCCCCGCCATCCTCGGCGACCTGCTCTCCAGCGGCCTCGGCGTGCAGGGCATGTTGTGGGTCACCAGCCCCGCCTGCACCGAGCTGGAGACCGTGGTGGTGGACTGGCTGGCGAGCCTGCTCGGCCTGCCCGCGCACTTCAGGACCGACGCGCGCGGCGGCGGCGTGATCCAGGACTCGGCGTCGAGCGCCTGCCTGGTGGCGCTGCTCGCCGCCCTGCACCGGGCGAGCGGCGGCCGGGTCACGCGCACGGGCGTCGCCGAGCGGTACACGATCTACGTCTCGTCGCAGACGCACTCCTCGCTGGAGAAGGCCGCCCGCGTCGCCGGCCTCGGCTCCGACGGCGTCCGGGTGGTGGACGTGCACCCCCGTACGCTGGCCATGGACCCGGGACGGCTGCACGAGCTGATCGCGGCCGACAAGGCCGCCGGCGCGGTCCCCGCGATGGTCTGCGCCACCGTCGGCACCACCTCCTCGGCCGCCGTCGACCCGGTGCCGGAGATCGGCGAGGTGTGCCGCGAGCACGACGTGTGGCTGCACGTGGACGCCGCCTACGCCGGGGTCGCCGCCGTCTGCCCCGAGTTCCGCGGGCTCAACGACGGCGTGGCGGAGTACGCCGACACCTACTCCACCAACCCGCACAAGTGGCTGCTGACCAACTTCGACTGCACCGTCCTGTGGACGGCCGACCGCGCCCCCTTGCTCGGCGCGCTGTCGATCCTGCCGGAGTACCTGCGCAACGCCGCGACCACGGCCGGCTCGGTGGTCGACTACCGCGACTGGCAGATCCCGCTGGGCCGCCGGTTCAGAGCGCTGAAACTGTGGTCGGTGATCCGCTGGTACGGCGCCGAGGGCCTGCGCGCCCACATCCGCAAGGGCGTCTCCCTGGCCCAGCACCTGGCCGCCCTGATCGCCGCCGACCCCGCCTTCGAGCTGCACGAGCCGCACCCGCTCGGCCTGGTCTGCTTCCGCCCCCGCTGGCCCGGCCTGCCGCCCGCCGACGCCGACGCCGCCACGCTGCGCCTGATGGAGACCCTGAACGCCGGCGGCTCCCTCTACCTGACGCACACCGCGATCGGCGGCCGGATCGTGCTCCGCATGGCCGTCGGCGGCCCCGCCACAGAACTCCGCCACGTCGAACGGGCCTGGGCCGACATCCGCCAGGGCCACGCCACCCTGGCCCGGGAGACCGACCGCGACGACTAGATCGGCAGCCCCGCCTGGGCGGCCAGCGTGCCGAGGACCCTGGCGAGCACGGCCCGGTCCCGCGGGCCGAGCCCGCCGGTCAGCTCGGCGTCGAGCTCCAGCGTCACCTCCAGGCACCGGCCGAGCAGCGCGCGCCCCTCGGCGGTGAGGTCGAGGAGCTGACGCCGCCGGTCGCCGGGGTCGCGCACCCGGGAGATCGCGCCGAGCCGTTCGAGGTGGTCGGCCAGCGTCACCACCAGGCTCGGCGCGACGCCCATGGTCTTGGCGACGTCGAGCTGCGAGGCCGCGCCGCGCGCCTCCAGCAGGGTCATCAGCCCGACGTGCTTGGGCTTGAGGTCGAGCGG